>CAITEF010000301.1 GCA_903891315.1 uncultured Rhodospirillales bacterium
AGCGTGCTGCCCGCGCCGATTGATCCGGTGTTGCTCGACCAATTGGCCGAGATGGTTCTGCAATCCCGTCGCCCGCTGCTCTGGCTCGGCGGCGGTGCGCGCAAGGCCTCGGCGGCTGCGACCGAACTGGTTGAACGCGGCTTTGCGGCGGTGACCAGCACCAATGGCCGCGCCGTGGTGCCAGAGGGGCATCCGCGCTCTCTGGGGGCATTCAACATGACGCCCGACGCACAAGGACTCTACGACCGCGCAGATTTCATGCTCATCGTCGGATCGCGTCTGCGCGGCAACGAGACGCGCAACAACAAGATGCCTCTGCCGAAACTGCGCGCGCAGATCGACGCTGAGGGAACCCAGGCCGGGCGGAACTATCCGGTGGATTTCTTTATCGAGGGCGACGCCAAGCTGGTGCTAGAAGGCTTGCTCGCGCGGTTGCCTGCGCGGCTGGACACGGATGCCGATTTCCTCGCCGAGATCGAACCCGCCCGCCTTCGCTCCGAAGCGTCGTTGCGGCGTGTGCTCGGCCCTTACGCCACGCTCGCCGACACGATCAGTGCGCGGGTCCATGCGGGAGCGCATCCCTGGGTGCGCGATGTGACGATCTCCAACAGCACGTTCGGCAACCGCTATATCCGCCTCGCCGCCCCGCATCTGGGTGTGCATGCGCTGGGCGGCGGGATCGGCCAAGGCATTGCGATGGGGATCGGTGCCGCGCTGGCGGGCGCGGGCAAGCCGATCACTCTGCTCGGCGACGGTGGCGCGCAGTTGATGATCGGCGAACTCGCCACCGCCACCGAGATGCGCGCAGATATGGTTTTCGTGCTGATGAATGATCGCGGCTACGGGGTGATCCGCAACATTCAGGACGCGCAATATGGCGGGCGGCATGTCTATGCCGATATCCTGACGCCGGATTTCTCGCTGATCTGCCAAGCCGTCGGCATGGCGCATCGCCGGGTGAGCGACGTGGCGGAATTCTCGGCAGCGCTCGATGCGGCGTTGGCTGCGAGCGGCCCGCAGATGATCGAAATCGACATGATCGCCATCGGCCCGTTCGCCGAGAGCTTCGCCGGTCCGCCCGCCGGGGCGGCGGGAGGCAAGAACTGATGCGGAGGCTCGGCATCATCGGTGCAGGCGGGATGACGCAGACAGTGCTCGCCGCGTTGGCAGGCACATCGCTCGATCATCTGGCTGTTCTCTGCCGGACGCCTGGGGCTGCGGTTGAGGCGTGGTTTGCCAACAAGATCACCACACACACCGACCTTGCCGAGTTCCTGGCCACCAAACCCGACCTCGTCGCCGAATGCGCGGGGCATTCAGCCGTGCGCGCACACGGGGCGACAGTGCTGGCGAGTGGCTGCGATCTGATTGTGATCTCGGTGGGAGCGCTCGCCGATGACGCGCTGTTCGCCGAATTGCGCGACGCCGCCGAGCGCGGCGGGTCGCGTCTCATTCTGCCATCTGGCGCGGTTGGAGGGCTCGATGCTCTGACGGCGGCGAAGCTGAGCGGGTTGCATGAGGTGATCTACACCGGCAGCAAGCCGCCCGCCGCGTGGCGTGGCACCAAGGCGGAATCGGCCATCGACTTGTCCGGCCTCACAGTTGCTGCCTGTTTCTTCGAAGGCTCGGCCCGCGACGCAGCCCGCGACTATCCGCAGAACGCCAATGTTGCGGCTGCCATCGCGCTGGCGGGGGCAGGGTTTGATGCGACGAAGGTGCGGCTGGTCGCTGATCCGGGGATTTCCCGCAACCGCCACGAGATCGCGGTGCGCTCCGGGTGCAGTGATTTCTCGATCCGGCTGGAGGGCATCGCCTCGCCATCCAATCCGAAAACCTCGCTGATGGCGGGGTTCAGTGTCGCACAGGCCGTGCTCAACCAATCGGCGCGGGTGGTGATCTGACGATGAGCAGCCTCGACAACCTCACCTTGCGGCTGCGCCGGATCACTTGGGAGACCGAGGGCGTGATATCCCTCGATCTATCGGCCCTTGATGGCTCAGATCTCCCTGGTTTTGCCCCCGGCGCACATATCGATCTGCAGATGCAGGACGGGCAAATCCGGCAATATTCACTGTGCGGCGATCCGGCGGATCGCTCGACTTACCGCATCGGCGTGAAGGCGGTGGCGAGCGGAAATGTCTCACGCGCCATCCATCGCGATCTGCGGGTCGGCACGCTGCTCACCGTGAGTGCGCCGCGCAATAACTTCGAATTGCGGCCCGCGCCGAATTATCTGTTCATCGCAGGCGGCATCGGCATCACACCGATCCTGCCAATGCTGCGCGCAGCGACACAGGCCGGTGCCAAATGGACACTGCTGTTCTGCGTCCGTCACCACGAGGAAGCCCCGTTTCTCGCCGAAGCCCAGGCGATGGGCGGTGAGGTGGTGCTGCACAGCTCCGCACTTGGCACCCGCCTTGATGTCGCCGCCCGCCTCGCGGATGCGCCTGCCGACACCCAGCTTTATTGCTGCGGCCCGCAAGCGCTGATGGAGGATGTGGAGACCCATTCGCGCCATTGGCCGCAGGGCCATGTCCATTTCGAATGGTTCGCCGCCCGCTCGCGCCCGGAAGACGAAGTCTCAGGCGGGTTCGAGATTTTCTGCGCCCAGACTGGCGTCACACTCGTCGTCCCACCGGACAAATCCGTCACTCAGATCCTCGCCGAGGCCGGAATCAACCTCTCCACCTCCTGCGAGCAGGGCATTTGCGGCACCTGCGAGTGCCGGGTGCTGGAGGGCGTGGTGGATCATCGCGACTCAATTCTCTCGACCGCCGAACAGGAGAGCAACGCCATCATGATGGCCTGTGTCTCCCGCGCCAAAACCCCTCGTCTCGTCCTCGATCTTTGAACAGGAGAAGCACAATGGTTGCCTACCAGTTCCCCTTCCTCAGCCCGCATCAAAGCCGCACGCGCGAGCCCACCGATTGGGAGAAATCCCTCGCCGGTGCCATCGAGGCGGCGTTCGGGCGTGGCTGCTACGAACTCGACGCGCTGATCGATGCGCTGAACGCATCGCGTGTCCGCCCGCAGCAGGGCGGCATGTGGAATGCCGAGAACTTCACCACCCTCATGCATGAATTGGGAGCGTAAGACCATGAGCGCCTCCACCCTCACCCGCCCCGGCACCACCACGGGCACCGGCACCACCACACCGCTGACCGATCAGGATGTGCAATCCTATCTGCGCACCGGGCTGCGCAATCGCTGGTGGCCAATCCTCGGCTCCAACATGGTCGAGACCAACGGCAAGCCTGTTGGCATCACCCGGCTCGGCGAGAAGCTCGTGCTGTGGCGCGACGCCGCTGGCGTCATCCACGTGCAAACCGACCGCTGCCCGCATCGCGCAGTCGCCCTTTCGCGCGGCGTGAATGAAGGCGACCGCATCCGCTGCATTTATCACGGCGTCGAAGTCGGACCGGACGGCACTGTTCTCGCCGTCCCCGGCCAGCCGGGCTGCCCGCTCGAAGGCAAGAAGGCGGTAAAGACGTTCCCGTCGGTCGAGGTTGCCGGCGGCATCTTCGCCTGGTTCGGTGACGCGCTGCATGCCGAGCCCGCGCCGTTCGTGCCGCCGGAACAGTTGGCAGACCCGGCGTTCAGCTCCTTCCTGTGCTACGCCGATTGGAACTGCTCGTGGCGCTATGCCTATGACAATCTGATGGACCCGATGCACGGGGCCTTCCTGCACGCCAATTCGCATTCGATGGCCAATGGCGACATCACGGCGGTGTTCCTCACTCGCGACACGCCGAAAGGGTTTTTCTTCGAGAAAGACGGCCAGCGCGATGTGAATTTCGACTGGAGCGAGTTGGTCGATGACGGGGCGCTGTACGTTCGCCTCGAAATCCCGTATCCCAAGACCGGCGGGCCGGGCGGCAATTTCGGCATTGTGGCGATTGTCACGCCAATCGACGACACCAACTCCGCCTGCTTCTTCTGGCGCTTCCGCAAGGTGAGCGGCTGGCAGCGCGACACCTGGCGCTTCCTCTACAAGACCGTGCTCGAACCTCGCCATTGGGTGGTGCTGGAGCAGGATCGCGAGCTGATGGATGGGTGCGGGCTCGGGCTGGAGAAGCACGAGATGCTCTACCAGCACGATGCCGGGCTGATCCGCCTGCGTCGCTATCTGGCGCAGCAGGCGCGTGGGCAGATGACGGAACTGGTCAATGCCGGACAGACATGGCCGGGACGGGCGTGAGGGACGATCAGATGAGCTTCACCGGCATTGATGCGGTCACCTTCGGCGTCTCGGATCTCGCCGAGGCCAAGCGCTTCCTCGATGACTGGGGCACCAGCCTCGTCTCCGCCACCGAGGAGCGTCTTGCCTACACCACCAAGGATGGCGGCGAGGTGGTCGTCCGCCCGCTGTCCGATCCCACCCTCCCGAAAGGCATCGAGCCGGGCAACACGGTGGTGCAGGTGGTCTGGGGGGCGGCTGATGAGGCGAGCCTGGACGCCACCATCGCCCGCTTCATGGCCGCAGGCATCGAGCCTTGTTTCGACGAAGAGGGCAAAGCCTGGGTGGTCGATCCGAACGGCCTGTCGGTCGCGATGCGGGTCAGCCAGCGCCGCAAGATCAGCGTCACACCCACGCCCGCCAACGGGCCGGGCGCACCCAACCGGATCGATCAACGCTCGCCGGTCTATGACCATGCCGAGCCCGCCAAGATCGGCCACGTGGTGCTGTTCGCCAATGATTTCGCGGCGATGCGCGCCTTCTACACCGAACTGATGGGCTTCACGATCAGCGACGAATATCCCGGCCACGGGGTGTTTCTGCGCTGTCAGGTGCGCGGTGAGCACCACAATCTGTTCATCCTCAACCGCCCCGGCAAACCCGGCGTGAACCATGTGGCGTTCACGGTCTCCGACATCCACGAGGTGATCGGCGGCGGGATCGCGATGAGCAAAAAGGGCTGGAAGACCGAAATCGGGCCGGGCCGCCATCCGATCTCATCGGCCTATTTCTGGTATTTCCACAACCCGCTGGGTGCCCCGGTGGAATACTACGCCGACGATGATTACTGCACCGAAGCCTGGAAAGCCGAGACCTTCGTGCGCAAGCCGGAACTCTTCGCCGAATGGGCCATCGCGGGCGGGATTGATGGCACCACGCGCCGTCAGGTGGTCGCCATCGACAACAGCGGGCGAGGCCACGCCTGATGCGCCCCGATCTGCGCCGCATCATCGCAGTGGACGCGCATCGCAGGCGCAGCGGGGTCTGCCCGCCGATGATCCATGCGCTCGGCACCGGCGAGACCTTCCACATCGCCGAGACGCCGGACGGATTCACCGATCTGGAAACCGGCCTGCGCGTTTGGGTGGAGCCGGGGCGGATCATCCCGGCAGGAGCCGCGCCGATTGTGATCTCGATGGGTGAGGATGTCGGGTTTTCCGGATTCGAGCCCAGCTCGGGCGAGCACTTCTCCGGTCAGGCCGGTGGCGGCTCGACGGTGACGATCTACGACAATCGACTGGACGATTACTTCCAATACGCCGTGGTCAACGAACACGGCCTCTGAATCGGAAAGGAAACATCGCCGTGAATATGATCTCTCCGCAGACATCCTCTCTGCGCGCCGCTCTGAAGAACAACGTGGTGCGTCATGTCAGCAAAACGTTCGACTGGGCGGCTTTCCCCAGCAATGTCGGCTATCCGGACCTGGAGCGCGCCCAGATGCGCTATATTGGTGCTGGCGGCTCGCCGAAGGTGGGGGAGCCCGGCACGTTGAAGCCCGAGCATTTCACGCTGAGCCTGATCTTCAAGCATGTCGGCAAATTCGCCGCCTGCCACGCGCAGGAGATCGAGGAATCATTCCTGATCATCGACGGCGTGCTCACCGTGGGCTGGGAACAGGAGGGCGAGGTGGTCGAGATCAAGCTCGGCCCGAAGGACATGATCCTCAACGCGCGCGATATCGGCCACGGTTTCCGAAATGACGGGATCGAGCCAGTGTTGATATCGATCAGTGTGGATGTCGGCAAGCCGCTGCCGCCGCGCTATCTGTATCACCCGAAGAACACCGATCTGGAGCTGGCGCGGACATTCGGCGCAGTTCCCGGCAAGACGATCCCGTATGATCCTGAGGGCGCGCATCCGCTCCAAAGCGTGATGTCGAAATACGTCATCCGTCACGCTGAGGCTCCCACGATCTGGGATGCGGCGGGGTTCACCCGCAAGATCTATGTCGGCCCCGGCGGGGTGGAGTCGCCCACCTGCCGCAAGGAGATGCTCGGCGTTCCGGTCGGTGTCGGCGTGAAGCCCTACACGCGCGATGTCGAGGATGCGTTCCTGGTGCTGGAAGGCTCACTGACGGTCGGTTGGATGGAGGGCGACGAGCAGGTCGAGATGGAACTCGGCCCACGCGATCTGGTGCTCAACCCGGCAGGCCGGGCGCATTGGTTCCGCAACAACTCGGCAGGTCCCTGCACGGTGTGGTCGGTCATCGGCACCGATCAGCCGGAGAAATTGGTGTTTGAGCGGGCGTGAGGCTGCAATGAAGCGTCGGCAATTTCTGGCCTCCAGCGGGGTGGCGCTCTGTCTCGGCCGCCCCGCCCGCGCCGCCGATCCGCGCGTGCTGCGCTTTGTGCCGGACAGCAATCTCGCCAGCATCGACCCGGTGCTCAACATCATCCCGGTCACCCGCAATCACGGGCTGATGGTCTGGGACATGCTCTATGGCCGCGACGCGAATTTTGTGCCGAAGCCGCAGATGGTGGCGGGACATGAGGTTGAGGATAACGGTCTGCGCTGGCGCTTCACCCTGCGCGACGGACTGATCTTCCATGATGGCACGCCGGTGCGCGGCGTCGATTGCATCGCCAGCATCCAACGCTGGGCCCCACGCCGCCCGCTTGGCCAGCGCCTGCTGCAATGCGCGGCGGAGATGACCGCAGTCGACGACAAGCGCTTCGACATCCGCCTCACCGCCCCCTTCCCGAACATGACGACAGCGCTCAGCGAGTTCTGCTTCATCATGCCCGAACGTATCGCCAGGTTGGGCGGCAACACGCGGATCCCGGATGCCATCGGCAGCGGGCCGTTCCGCTTCAAGGCGGATGAATGGGTCTCGGGTGACCGTGTCGTCTACACGCGATTTGCCGAGTATCAGCCGCGCCCGGAGGCCCCGAGCCTGCTCGCCGGTGGCAAGCGGGTGAATTTCGAGCGTGTCGAGTGGCGCATCATCCCCGACCCGTCCACCGCCGCCGCCGCGTTGCAGGCGGGCGAGGTGGATTGGGTGCAGCAACCGCAGCAGGATCTGCTCAAACCACTGCGCCGCAACGCCCATCTCCAAGTCTTGAGCAATGACCGCGTCGGTGTGATGGGGATGCTGGCGCTGAATCAGTTGCACCCGCCGTTCAACGACCAGCGGCTGCGCCAAGCGGTGCTCTCGGTGATCTCGCAGCCGGATTTCGTGCAGGCCGCCATCGGCGACGATCCGCAGGCCTCGCTCACGCCGATTGGCGTCTTCACCCCCGGACTGGCGATGGCCAATGATGCGGGGCTGTCGGCGCTGACCGGTCCACGCGACATCACCCGCGCCCAGGCGATTCTGCGCGAGAGCGGCTATACGGGCGAGAAGCTGCTGGTGATGGCCGCCGCCGACAGCCCGGTGACGTTCGCAATGGCCCAGGTCGCCGCTGATCTGTTCCGCCGGATCGGGTTCAATGTCGATTTCGTCAGCATGGATCTCGGCACCCTCGTGCAACGCCGCGCCAACAAGGGACCGCGTGAGGCGGGCGGGTGGGATGCGTTCGTGACCACCTATGAGGGGCTGACGATGGCTGACCCGGCGACCAATGTGGCGCTGCGCGGCAATGGCGGCGATGCCTGGTTCGGCTGGCCGACCTCTCCGCGTCTGGAAGGGCTGCGCGAACAATGGTTGGAAGCTGCGAGCCTGGAGGCGCAGAAAGACGTGGCGCGACAGATTCAGAAAGTGGCAATGGTCGAAGTGCCGTTTATCCCGCTCGGCCAGATCTTCTACTCCACCGCCGCAAGCAGCGAGATGTCCGGCATTCTGCCCGCCCCCTTCCCGCTGTTCTGGAATATCCGGCGCGCGTGATCAGCGACAGGCAACGCAAAATGCTGCAGCATCCGCAATCCCTGAGGTCGATTGCGAGGGTGCCAGGATGAAAATCAATTCGGCGGAATTTCGCGTGGCCGAAGGCTGCAAGGTCGATCTGCACAAATGGCCGACCGAGATGGACCCGGTCTACAAATCAGACGACCAGTATCACAAGATCCTGGGCGATCACGTCGACCAGTTGAGCGCGCAGCAGGAATTGCTGTTTGCCTCCAACCGTTACGCCATTCTGATCATCTTCCAGGCGATGGACGCGGCCGGAAAGGATGGGGCGATCAAGCATGTGATGTCGGGCGTCAACCCGCAGGGATGCCGCGTGTCCAGCTTCAAGCATCCGACGCCGGAGGAACTGCAGCACGATTTCCTTTGGCGCACGACGCGAGAATTGCCGGAGCGTGGGCAGATCGGTATTTTCAACCGCTCCTACTACGAGGAGGTGCTGATCGCTCGCGTGCATCCGCAGATCATGCGCGGCGAAGGTGTCCCGGATGCTCTGCTGGACGAAAAGGAAATCTGGCATGACCGTTTCCGCTCGATCACCAATCTGGAGCGGCATCTGAGCGGCAACGGAACGCGGATCATCAAATTCTTCCTGCATCTGTCAAAGGACGAGCAGCGCAAACGTTTCCTCAGCCGCATCGATCAACCGGACAAAAATTGGAAAATCAGCCAAGCCGATATCGAGGAGCGCAAATTCTGGAAGGACTATATGCACGCCTATGAGGCGTGTCTGAGCGCCACCAGTACGCAAGAGGCGCCATGGTATGTCGTCCCGGCCGATGACAAGAAGAACACGCGGCTGATCGTCTCGCAGGTCATTCTCGACACGCTGGCTGGGCTGAAAATGGCGTATCCGCAGGCCGATGCGAGACGCCAAGAGGAATTGCAGAACATGCGCGCACAGATGGCCGATTAGACCCGGGCCGCAAGGCACGAATCCGTGATCAGTTTCGCCCCCGCACATGACTGTTGGCACCGGAAGGAATGATGCATAAGGGCATGGGAAGCCCTGCGCGACCCGCATCGGACACACCTTGGAAGCGGCATTGCGAACATGATTTTTGCCTCCTTCGAATTCCTGTTCCTCTTCCTGCCGATCTTTTTCTGCGGCTATTTCCTCACCCCAGAGAAGTATCGCAACTACGCCGTGCTGGCGTTCTCGTGGGGCTTCTACGCCTGGTGGCGGGTGGACTTCCTCGCCTTGCTGGTGACGATGACGACCTTCACCTACATCGTCGCCCGCCTGATGGAGCGCGCTGGTCGCAACACGGTGCAGGAACGCCAATGGATGCTGTTCGGCATCATCGGCAATCTCAGCGCGCTGGCCTATTTCAAATATGCCAATTTCATCGTCGGCAACGTGAACGGCATCGGCAGCCTGTTCGGTGCCAAGCCGATCCCGTGGGACAACATCATTCTGCCGATCGGCCTGTCGTTCTACATTCTGCAGTCGGTCTCGTATCTGCTCGACATCCGCTCGGGCACCGTGCCGGTCAGCCGATCCTATCTGAACTACGCGGCCTATAAGGCGATCTTCGCCCAGCTCATCGCGGGCCCCATCGTGCGCTATGCCGAGGTGGCCGAGGAGATGAAGAAGCGGCATCACTCGCTGCAGCAATTCGGCATCGGCTCGGCCATCTTCATGATCGGCTTTGCGATGAAGACCGCACTCGCCGACACGCTCTCACCGCTGGTGGCCGTCACCTTCAAGCTGCCTGATCCGTCCTTCGTCGATAGCTGGATCGGCGCGATCAGCTACACGCTGCAGCTTTATTTCGATTTCGCGGGCTATTCGCTGATGGCCATCGGCCTCGCCCGGATGATCGGCTTCCACTTCCCGCCGAACTTCAACAACCCCTATCTGTCGGGTTCGATCCAGGAATTCTGGCGGCGCTGGCACATGACGCTGAGCCGCTTCCTGCTCGACTATCTCTACATCAATCTGGGTGGCAACCGGAAAGGTCCGATCCGGACCTATGTGAACCTCATCCTCGTGATGGGCATTGGCGGGTTGTGGCACGGGTCAAGCTGGAATTTTGTGATCTGGGGTCTGTGGCATGGCAGTTCGCTGGCCCTGCATCGCTTCTGGTCGCGCCTGCCGGGCTACAAGCCGATGCCGTATTGGCTCGGCAACATCATCACGATGTTCGTGGCCGTGATCGGCTGGGTGGTGTTCCGCGCCGACGACCTGCCAACCGCTCTGGGCATGTATGCCGGGATGTTCGGCCTGCACGGCTTCGGCGGGATCAGTGACGCGCTGTCGTGGCAGATGACGCCGGACCAGATGTGGTTCATCCCGATTGCGCTGTTCTTCGTCTATCTGCCGCTGATCCGTGGCGATGAGCACGCTCTGCTGCCGCCCCGCACGCAGCCATTCTCGGCGACCAAATGGGGCAACGCGCTGGTCACCATCGGGCCGTTGGCCGGATATGTGCTGGCGATGATCCTGCTCTACAGCCGCGATGCGGTTCCCTTCCTTTATTTCCAGTTCTGATCGGGAGCAGCGAAGATGGCCCGCAATCTCGTTATCAACCGTGACGATAGCTCCCACCGCCCGCTCTCTTTGCGCATTCAGGGCGCGGTGATGGCGGTCTCGCTGGCCGTGGGCTTCGGCCTCGGCATCGCCGCCATCGAGACGCCAGACGGTCTCAAGCGGCTCGAAGCCGCTCAGGGCATGGAGGCGTTCCTGCAAGGCCGCACGGCGGCGGCGATCAACTACGCGCTTGCCCACAATTTGCCGGTCGACCATTTCTTTCGCGCCGCTGGTGGGCTGTTCCGTTATCGCCTGTTCCATTCCGGCGGCCCGCAGGTTTGGGCGGGCAGCAATGATTGGCTCTACCTGATCGACGAGATGCGCCCCTTCCCGGATGCCGACGCCAACATGGCCAGCCGTGCCGACACGCTGGCAAAGGTGGCGGCAAAGCTGAAGGCGCAGAAGATCGACCTCGTGGTCGCCATCCTTCCCGACAAGGCCCGCGTCGAGACCGAGAACATGAACGGCCCGCGCTCGGCCCAGGCCTATGCGCGTCTGCCCGCGTGGCTCAATCTGATCAAGCAGCGTGGCATCACGCCGGTGAACATCTTCGAGACCTACGTGGCGCAGCCGGATCGCGCGTCGCTGTGGTGGCGGACGGACACGCATTGGAGCCAGAAAGGCTCGGCGCTGGCCGCCCGCACCATCGTCGCCACCGTCACCACCAAGATCGACCGCAGCCACAACATCAAGACCACCGAGGACGCCGCCGAGACTGACGGCCCAGGCGATCTGCTGCGGCTGATGAGCCTCGATCTGATCGGCGATTACTGGATGAAGCTGCGTCCGGTGATCGACCGTCAGCACCTCGCCCACACCGCCGAGGCGAAAGGTGCCGATGCCGGCGGTCTGCTCGATGAGGGTCCGGCGGTGGAAGTGGCGCTGATCGGCTCGTCCTACTCGGTGAACGCGAATTTCGCCGGGTATCTGCAGGAAGCTCTGAAGGCCCCGCTGGTCAACGCGGCAGAGGCGGGCGGCGGATTCGCCCGTGCGGCACAGAAATACTTCACCGGCAAAACCTTCAAGGAAACCAAACCAAAGCTGGTGATCTGGGAAATTCCGGAACGTGTTGTCGGCCAGCCGCTGAATGACGACGACAAGGCACTGGCAGAGTGGGCGGCGAAATAGCCCGCCCCGCCAGGACGTTATTTTATATCTGAAGCATTTTTGATCCCGTTGTGTCGTTCGCGCCGCGGCGGGAATTTGTTTGTCGGATTTGACGAAACGGTCCATCGTTTGGTTGGAAACGATGCCGACTTGCCCATTGTGGCAGGGCAAATCTGAAGGCCTAGATGACGGCAATTCAGCAATCGCCGGGCGAAAGCGCCTCACCGGCAGAGCAGCATTTGCTCGCCGAGGTCGCACGGCTGCAGAAAAGCAATGCCGAGCTTCAAGTGCGCTTGGCCGAGACCGAGGATTGGTTCGGCGGCCTGCTGGACAACATGGCCGATGGGCTTGTCGTCTTTGACTGGCTGGCGGATGGCGATTTCAGCATCACCTATGCCAACCGGCATGCCAGTGAGATATTCGGCGTTTCGTTTGAGGATCTCACCGGCTCCAATTTCCTCCGATTTGTGCATGGGGACGACCAGGAACGCATCATCGCCCGCAAGAGCGCAGCCCTGTTGGGCGAGGATGTGGGTGAGTCGACCTATCGCGCAATCCGCGCCGACGGAGCAATCATCTGGATCACCACACGTAGCGGCGTGGTCTACCGCAGTCCGCGCGATGCGTCGCGCACCCGAATCATCACATCGATCCGCGACATCACAGAAGAACGCAATCGCGCCGCCGCTTTGTCATCCGCCCGCGAGCGATTGGACCAGATCCTCAACGTCATTCCCGGCGTATTCTATCACCTGTCCACCGACCGAGAAGGCGCTTTCAAGGTCCAGTTCGTCTCAGACAACGTGATGGAATTGTACGGCATCTCTGTGAGCGATGCCCAGACTCCTGGCTATTTTCAGAGCATGGCAATGGTGGATTTGCTCACCACGCGGCTGGCAGCGCTGGAAAGTGCCAACAGCAAGGGGGTCGGAAGCGCTTTCTACCCGGTCCGCCTGCACGGAGAGGTGATCTGGGTGCGCGATACGATGCGCCAGGTTCGTATGGCTGACGGTCGAAAGGAAATCGTTGGCTTCCTCGCCGACGCCACCGCCGAGCGGCGCAACGAGGTCCTGCTGCGCCGTTTGGTCTGGGCACAGGCCGCGCAGGCGCGGTCACTTGCAGTGCTGCTGCGGGCCGGGCGGCTGGACGAATTGATGGCGCGGATCTGCGACAGCATCGTGGAGGAGCCGGTCTATGTGCTGGCATGCTTCGCCATTCCCGAGCATTCGGCGGGTTATCCTGTCCGCATGCTCGCCCGGTCCGGGCCTGCGGCCGCCTATCTCGACGAAATCAAAATCTCTTGGAAGGAAGGCGACAAGTTTGGCAGCGGGCCAAGCGGTTTGGCAATGCGGGAAGGCATTCCTCATATCTGCCGAGACACCTGGACCGACCCGAGTTATGCGGCGTGGCGGAAAGACGGTGATCGCCACGGATTCCGCTCCACGGTCACCGTACCATGCTCGTTGAACGGGAAGGTTGTTGGCGCATTGCTGGTCTATGCCTCGGAGCCCGATGCGTTTGGTGAGACGGAACTGGCGCTGTTCGAAGGACTGAGCGCCGAAATCGGCCTCGCAATCGGGTTCGAAACAGACCGCATCCTTCTGCGCGAAGCGGAAGCCGCCCGAAAGCAGGCGGAGGAGAATTTGAGCGCCTCCGTGCAACTTGGCCCAGGTCTGCTCTACCGCGCGCGCGTTTCCACGGATCGCGTGTCGATTGTGGCACTTTATGGTGATCCAGCACCGGTGCTGAAACAGACCGAATCGTTCGAAGACGGTCAAGCAACCCTGGCAGAGATCCTCGGCACACAAGAACGCAGCGTGGCGATCCGCAACTGCCCCCAAGGCGCCACCCTCGGCGAAGATTATCTGATCACCACAACAACGCACCGCCCATACTGGCTGCGAAACACCGTCCGCATCATCGGCCACGAGGCGGATGTCGTGGAGATCATCGGCTACATCTCGGACGTGACCCAGGAGAAAATGCTGGAACTGCATCGCCAGCAGGTCACCACGCTCCTGACGCTCGGAGAGCTGGCGACGGGAATGGCGCATGAATTGAACCAACCTCTCGCCAGCATCCTTCTTGCCTCCGAGAACGCTTCAAACCGCCTGCACGGGCAACCGCTGGTGATCGCCGATGTTGAGGCAAAACTGCAGAAGATCATCGCTGAAACGCACCGCGCGGGCCGGCTGATCGACCACATGCGGATCTTCGCCCGCAACGAAAAAGAACAGCCGCAACCGATCCATTGGCACCAGATTCTGACCTCGGCATTGGAAATCCTGGTCGGCAAGGTGAGCAGAACCAGCGTGGTGAATGCGATTCCAGATTATCTTCCCCACGTGATGGGATGGCCAATCCCGATGGAGCAAATCCTGATCAACCTGATCGGCAACGCGGTCGACATCTATCAGGAGCGCGGGATCATGAACGGGATGGTCATCACCGTCGAAGGTGAGGTAGACGGCACCGATGTCGTGTTGCGGGTGAAAGACCAGGCCGGTGGAATCCCGCCAGATGTCCTGCCGCGCGTCTTCGAGCCGTTTTTCACCACGCGCCCGGTCGGCAAGGGAACCGGGCTGGGCCTCGCGATCACCGCCGACGCGGTCAAAGCGATGGGCGGCACAATCTCGGCGGCCAATGACGATCGGGGTGCTCTGTTCGAGATCCGTCTGCCCGCCGCCCTTTAAGCCCCCTGCCCCGCCAGGGCGTTTGCCTCACCCGTGCCAGAATGATAGTTAAATCGGGCTTCACGCTGGGCGCGTGGTGAAATGGTAAACACAGTCGACTTCTTTGGAGTGCCCGCAGGGAAACCTGCGGAGTAGAACCGCTCAAAGTCGGGGAAAGCTGACGGCTTCGGCCTTATGCCAATCCCGAGCCAAGCCTTTTCACGAGGGAAGGTGTAGAGACTGGACGGGTGGCACCTACGGCTTGGAAGCCTTGGTGAAGGGACAGTCCAGACCACGAACGCCGAACTTGGCGGCGGCGAAAGCCGAAGTGGTACGAAAATCGACAGCCTTTATGGTTTGCGGGTTCAAGTCCCGCCGCGCCTATTTCTCATCGTCAAGCAAGATGCATGTGGGTTACAGCGATATCGAGAGCACGGTCCGACCGATCGGAATCGATCGGGCGGACGGTCGTGCTCTAGAAAC
>CAITEF010000302.1 GCA_903891315.1 uncultured Rhodospirillales bacterium
CCCCGCCGCTCATCCGGGTTTGTGCGGTGAACGGGATGAAATGCGCATGCAGCCCGGCCATCTCTCGCTCACGAATGCCGTATTTCTCTTTCGCCAGCACCACAATTGAGCGGCCTTCTGGCGTCTCATCTGACAGCGACGATAATTGCGCCGCATTGGCCAACTCCGCCGCCATCACCCCTGATACGGGCAAGAATTCGCTGGCTTGGCGGTTGCCCAGCGTGATGGTGCCGGTTTTATCCAGCAACAACGTATCCACATCACCCGCCGCTTCCACCGCCCGGCCCGACATCGCCAGCACATTAAAGCGCACCAGGCGATCCATGCCCGCAATGCCGATGGCGGACAGCAAAGCGCCAATGGTGGTGGGGATCAAGGTGACAAACAACGCAACCAGCACCAGCACTGGAATGGCGCCGCCCGCATAGCTGGCAAAGCTCGGCAGCGTGGCCACCGCCAGAATGAAGATCAGCGTCAGGCCGGCGAGCAGGATGTTGAGCGCGATCTCATTGGGCGTCTTCTGCCGACTGGCCCCTTCCACCAGCGCAATCATCCGGTCGATGAAGGTCGATCCCTGGGCTGCCGTGATCTTCACCTTGATGCCGTCCGACATCACCGTGGTGCCGCCGGTGACAGCTGACCGATCGCCGCCACTCTCCCGGATCACCGGCGCTGACTCCCCGGTGATCGCGGCTTCATTGACCGATGCCACCCCCTCAATCACGTCGCCGTCGCTGGGAATAAGCTCACCCGGCTCCACCAAGACGATGTCGCCGACTTTCAGTTCGGTGGCGGCGACATTTTCCAAGGTGCCATCCGCACGGTAACGCCGTGCCATCGCCTCGGTTTTCGCCTGCCGCAAGCTCGCCGCCTGCGCCTTGCCCCGACCCTCGGCCACCGCTTCAGCGAAATTGGCGAACAGCACCGTGAACCACAGCCAGATATTGATCTGGATGGCAAAACCAAGGCCCGAGGCACCTACCAGGATGTCGCGGATCAGTAAAATGGTGGTCAGCGTCGAGACGACCTCGACAACAAACATCACCGGGTTGCGCCACATCAGGCGCGGGTCAAGCTTGCGGACAGCTTGACCCACGGCGGGGCTGAGAATGGCGGGATCGAGAAGAGACGTGGTGATACGTGCGCTCATGATACGATTTCGATCAATACAACGTGCCAGCGGCGAGCGAGAGATGCTCGACGATGGGACCCAGTGCCAAAGCAGGAAAGAAGGTAAGGCCGCCGACGATCAGAATGACGCCCAACGCCAAGCCGACGAACATCGGACCATCCGTAGGGAAGGTGCCAGATGATGCAGGCACGGTTTTTTTGGCGGCCATCGCGCCTGCAATCGCCAAAGCAGGAATGATCACAAAGAACCGGCCAATCATCATGCCGATGCCAAGCGAGGTGTTCCAGAACTTGCTGTTCGCCGACAGACCCGCAAACGCGCTGCCATTGTTGCCAGCGGCGGACACATAGGCATACAGCGCCTCTGAGAAGCCATGCGGCCCACTGGCGGATAAGGCCGAGGTTCCGGCGTCCACCACCACGGCCACG
>CAITEF010000303.1 GCA_903891315.1 uncultured Rhodospirillales bacterium
CGCGGGCGACGATGCTGGAGGTGCTGAGCCAGGATTACGTCCGCACCGCGCGCGCCAAAGGCGTGGGACAGCGGGCGATCTTGTTCGTCCACGCGCTGAAGAACGCGGCCGTGCCGATCATCACGATTGTCGGCATCGGGTTCGCGGCCCTGATCGGCGGGGCGGTGGTCACCGAAAGCGTGTTCGCCATTCCTGGCCTGGGACGGCTGACCGTGGATGCGATTCTCAGGCGCGACTATCCGGTGATTCAGGGCGTCGTGCTGATGTTCAGCTTTGTCTATGTGCTGGTGAACCTGGCTGTCGATTTGCTCTACACGCTGTTTGATCCGAGGATCCGCTATTGAAATACGGTCGATCTGTCTGTGTGACATGCCATGGACCCGTCTTTGCGAGGCGCGGAGCGACGTGGCAATCCAGGAATCCAGGGCTGCGACTCCTGGATTGCCACGTCGGCTCGCGCCTCCTCGCAATGACGAAGGAGGGCTGACTTGAGCACGCTCCCTCTCTCGACTTTCGCCGCAGCCCCCGAACTTGCGGATGTTCTGCCGCCGCGCAAGGAGCGCAGCAAGATTGGCATGTTCGTGCATCGCTACCCGACCATCGTGATCGGCGGCGTGCTGCTCGGGCTGATTTTGTTGATCGCGATTTTTGCCCCGTTGCTCTGGACCGTCGATCCGACCGCTATCTCCCCCGCTCGCCGCACCCGCGCGCCGTCCGAACTCTATTGGTTCGGCACCGACATGCTGGGGCGCGACATCTACTCGCGGGTTCTCTACGGCACGCGCGTCTCGCTGACCGTGGGGTTTGCGGTGGCGACGGTGGCCTCGGTGATAGGGCTGTTCATCGGGCTGTGCGCCGGGTTCATTCGTGTGCTCGACACTGTGGTGATGCGGATCATGGACGGTTTGATGTCGATCCCCTCGATCCTGCTGGCGATTGCGCTGATGGCGTTGATCGGGGCCTCGGTGCAGAACGTGGTGATCGCGATCTCGATTGCTGAAATCCCTCGCGTGGCCCGCTTGGTGCGCGGCGTGGTGCTCTCGCTGCGTGAGCAAGCCTATGTGGAGGCGGCGATTGCATCCGGCACGCGGGTGCCGAAGATCATCTGGAAGCATATTCTGCCCAACACGCTCGCCCCGATCACCGTGCAGGCGACGTTTATCTGTGCCTCCGCGATGCTGGCTGAAGCGACACTCTCCTTCATCGGCGCGGGCACGCCGCCGACGATCCCAAGCTGGGGCAACATCATGGCTGAGGGCAGGGCGCTGTGGCAGGTGAAGCCGTTCATCGTCTTCTTCCCGGCGATCTTTCTCTCGCTGACCGTGTTGGCGGTGAATTTGCTCGGCGACGGGCTGCGTGACGCGTTGGATCCGCGTCTGGCCAAGCGGATCTGATGACGATGGCACTTCTGTCGGTTGAGAACCTGCAAACCCATTTCGGCACGCCCGATGGCGTGGTGCGCGCGGTCGAGGGGCGGAGCTTTCATGTCGATGCCGGGGAGACGGTTGCCATTGTCGGTGAATCCGGCTGCGGCAAATCGGTCACCTCGATGTCGATCCTGCGCCTGATCCCGACACCGCCGGGCAAGATGGCGGGGAAGATCATGTTCGAGGGGCGCAATTTGCTCGAACTCTCCGAGCCTGAGATGCAGGGCATCC
>CAITEF010000304.1 GCA_903891315.1 uncultured Rhodospirillales bacterium
ATCTCGCCGGACGGTGCTTGGGGGGTGCTAGCCTGATCGGACCAGGCGCGTCCAACGACAATCCCATGCTCGGCATGGCCTTCCTGGGCAAGAATGAGAACCTGATCTCCAGGTGTTGGCGGGCAAGACATTCCCCATCCTGCCCCGACCCAGGGCGAGAGCACAGGGAGCCAGCCACTGATGATCCCCTCAGGTTGGACACTGACCCGGACTGCCGGGCGAGTTGGATCGACCGAGGTTACAGTGGCAAAACGTGGTTGTCCGAGGCCAGAATCCTGAGCGGCGGATTGTGCTTTCAGAGCGTTTAAGAAGCGATCCATCAGGCCTCGCCGATTGTCATGCCAGGCGAAGCGTTTCGTGCCCGCAAGGTCTGGGTGAAGCCGCCTTGGACGGAGAGGCGACGGGTGATCGTGTCAATCCAGTATGACTGGTCAAAGCTCGATTGTGTGCCGATCAGATTGATCTGCTGGCGAGGGGACAGCGCGAGTTCCCCAGGCATCTCAGCTTCAATGACGCGCTCGTGGCGTGTGAGATCAGCGAGGCGTTGCTCTGCAAGAGATTGCGCCTCGGTTGCGCTCAAATTCGGCAGCAGGAAAACGTAGCTCAGCGGTGTGCTGTTGCCACCAATGCTGTTACCACGACGACCCGTCGCGGTCTGACTGACCATCCGCGCCTCACGGCTGTTCCAGCTTTGCACGGTGACCTTGATGTCGCGCGCTATAGTGAGGCTGCGTTCGAGCGAAAGACGCAAGAAATCTGCAGGGGCATATGTTGCCGCTGCATTGGTGCTTTGGTCGTTGGGCTGGAAATTTAATGAGGTATTGGCCACCCAGACATCAAAGCCCTCACGCGCAGCAAGTTGGACCAAGAGGTCCCAGCGGCTGCGCGCACGGCAATGGGCGGCAAGGAGGACCTGGTCGTGTTCAATCTGCCAATAAGCGCCGACCGGAGTGTATGTTGGCGCGACGTTTGGGCTGAGACCGGCGTCTGCGGCGAATTGGGTGGCAATATCGCTAGAAGTCTGATTGGCAAATGTATTCTCGACGCGGCTGTCGATCAGCAACGATGAGAGATCTCGCCCTTCCAGAACGACCAAGCCGGATCGTGGATCGACTCGAAGTTGATCGATATTCCCAACGATGAGGCTGGACCAAGACACTTGGTCAACGCTGAAACTGATTTCCACGAGCGCGTCTGCGATATCTGCCCAATCGGCAATCGCCTGCACGCCAGGAGCGAGCGTGAGTCGAAACCGATCGGCGGTGGCGTGAGCGGTGGAGGTCACCTGCGCCGAGACTGTGCTGGTTATGAGTTGCCCGTTTGAAGTCGCTTGAAGGCGAGGCCGCCGAAAGGACGCCTTCATATCAAGACTGAACTGGCACGCCGCCGGTGGCGGTCGGGTCAGTTGCCGGGATCTTAAGGGTGACGACTCCGTTCAGAATCGGATCGGAAAGTCTGTTCAGCTGGGCAATACGCACCCATTGGGTGGCATCTCCAAGTTGGGCGGCGGCGATGTGGAAGAGTGTGCCGCCCGCGGTGACGATGGTCTTCATCGCGGCTACTCCAAAAGTAGGTTGCTGGCGGCTCGTGCGAGATAGAATGACGCAGTTGCCTGCTTTGCGGCTGTTGCGGCCAGTCCGGAGGCAATTGAGAGATCGATCGGACCTGACGTGAAGATGTCCACCGGAGCGGTGGCGCTGCTTCCCGAGAGACCGGCGGCTGTGGCCAGATCCTGAGTTACATCCTGCGAAGCGGACAGCAGAACCTGCGCGACTGTGCTGGCCTCGTCCTGAAGGACGGCACAAGAGATGCGATACGGAATCCAGTTTGTTCGCCGGTAGTCGGCCTGAAAGCTGGAGATGGCGACGGCGTAACTGAAATCCTGCCAAGAAAGGGGCCAGACGGCGCCTTCGGCCCGCATCAGATCAAGTGCGTGGGCACGGACGCTGGCATCGGTTCCGGTGAAGATGCCTGACCAACTGATCGGTGCGTCGTCCCGTCCCATTGCGTCGATGACGCGGGTGCCGCCCGGAAGTTGGTGGGTCGCTAAGGATTGTGTTCCGCCCCATGAGATCGCACTGGGCAACTCGAAATCGGCGAAAAGAATCGGGCCAAGCAAGAGGGTCGTGGCCGCCATCGATCAAAGGCCTCCTTGCGATGCGCCAGGCCAAGCAATGGAGAGCGTGGGATCGAAGCCGGTAGGACCGAACGAAGGACGATTGGCCTCTCGTGCGAGATGGCTGGCGACCCAGTGGCCCAAGCGTTCGCCATCGAGGTAGACATTTCCACCTTGCGGACTGTTCGGTGAGGGCTGGGCCGGAGGAGCGAAGGATGCGCGAACCTGGGCCTCAGTCTGGCCAACGTTCAGTGCTGCTTCTGATCGTGGTGCGACGGAGATTTCGTTAACCGGAAAAGACGTGGCGGGCGGAATTTGAGGCGAGGGCTGGGTGGTCATCCGAGCTGCCGCACTGCCCAAAACCACGTCCCGCACCGGGGCGCTGGATTGGATCGTGCTGAATTCGGCTCCAACGGACGGCATTGGGCTATGCTGTACTGCCGGCGCCGTTGGACCAAAGGCGGGTGCAGTGGGCACGGAAGGTACGGTGTCAATCCTGACCCGAGGAACGGATGGTCGTTCGCCCAGGTTTGGCGAGATCGCTCCAACCGGCTGGGTAGGTGCGGCATTTTCCGTATTGGCTGCCATTTCCAGCGGCAACTTTGGGACCGGAGGCACCGGATGCAGCGGCAGTGGGGCCAGAGATTTCGGGACTGAGAGGCTTTGCAGACCTGCGGCACTAGCCGCCACAGCTTTGTCCAGAGCAAAGAGGTCAGCGCGAATATTTTCCAGCCCCGCGCTGACGCCGTTGTCGAGCGCGAGGCGAATGCCGATGAAGTAATCGTCCATCTCAACCTCTTGTCATGGTTGGCTTTGTGGCGCTGCTACAATGGCACCGAAGGCGATCTTGCCGATCCGCTCAGCGATCCCAGGCGCTGCGATGGCAGCGATAGGGCCGAAAGTTGGCCGAGGCGGCAGCGTGGCGCTGCCATGTTCCTGGTAAAACGCCACTGGATCGTTGCTTCCGATCACGGCCTCGCCGACATCGGTGGAGACCGTAACGCTGTCGTGCAACGCGCCTGTGCGGAGCCAGGGGTGACTGTGTGGGCCACCAACCGGCGTGGCGAGTTCTTCCCGAATTGCATCGGCAAGTGCTGAAGCTTCGTCGACGAGCGCGTCTGCAAGAGTTGCCTCAAGTGACGTGCCCAGCAATCCGATAAGCGTTATGAGCTTCATGCGGGCTGCCTCCATTCCATTCGGGCGAAATCGAACTCTCGCCCGTCCAACTGTCCGATGGCGACAATCCAGGCGAGGCGGTCTTCGGGGAGCAAGGAGAAGGCGATGTCGAACGGCACCCCGTTCCGCAGCAGGTAGAGACAATCCACCAGATCGGAGTGCCTGCTCAGTTTCCCGCGTGGTCTGCCAAGCTGGGAGTCTCAGCGGGAGGTGCCAAGGCAGCAGCGATGGCGGCGATACCAGGATCACCGAGCTTGCTGACGAGTGCCTCGATTTGTGCCTCGTTCACCGGTGGTGGGACCGGAACACCATCGAGGTCCGTCACGGCGCAGGCGAGAGTTGCCATGCCGAGCCAGAGCGGGTTCTGCGCGAGCACCGGACCGGCAGCCTTGAAAAGGCGGAGTTTGTCCAGCGCGGTGAGACGACGGATCGTAAGGCTGCGGCCTTGGCTGTCCTGCACCGTTTCGGCGGCGTTGGTGGTGGCAAGATGGATGGCAGTCGGGGTCATTTGCATGCTCCGGCGGTCTTTGGTGGAATGCCGACGGGGCATCTCACCCTACAACATCAGACGCGGATGCGGCGTGCGGCGAAGAATTCAAGGCGTTGTTTGACGCTCTGATCACCGCGCCACTGCCCGGATTGGGCCAGTTTGAACACCACCTGGGTGAACTGATACGTGCTCGTGCTGCCGTCCGGTTCGGAGACGTATTGGTAGAGTGTGCCAGTCGGCACCGCGCTACCTTGGACATAGGCTGCCTCGATCTTGGCGATGAAGTCGTCTACCGCCGAGCCGCCGCGTTCGAGGTCGAAATAACCCTCCCAGCCCTTTGGCAATTCGGCCGCCAGTTGGGTACCGTCGATGCGATCGACACGGATTGGTGCGGTGTGCTGGCGGGCTTCGAAGCCGGTCACATGGGTGAGATCGACGCGGCCGAACGGGCCGAGAACGACGAGTTGGCAGTCGCGGCCGATGGAAAAGATCGTGCTGGTCATGGAGGCGGCTCCTTACGCGTTGAGGCTGCCGGGCGCACCCGGAAGAGTCTGGCGCTGGACCTGCACGGTCTGGCCACCTTCGATGTTGACGATGAATTTCTCGTTGATCGCCTGGTAGCGGACCTGGGCGTCGGACTGTACGTAACCGAGGCCGGTCCTGCTGGCAGGGTTGTTCGAAGAATCACAAATCACCGAGAAAGGCAGCGAGCCGTCGGTGCTGCCGAGCAGGCCCTGACCGAGCATCGCCTGCAGGAAGCTGAGCTGGGTGGAGCGGATTCTGCGGAATAATGCTTGGTTGATCACCTGGCCGACATACTGTCCCATTCCTGATGCAAGAGTGGCGGCGATGTAGTTGGTGAGGCGGGTGTAGTTGTCGCCGTTGATGGCACCGTTCGAACTGGAATTGTGGCCACCGCGGACGCCCCAGAAGCGACCAGCGGGCTGCGGATTGGCGATCACGTCTATCCCGGCGGCGAGGAGCGCTCCGAGTTCGGCAGCCGAGTAGCTGGCCTGCTGGGTGGTCCCCGGAGCACCTGATTTCTGGCTCCCGACGATCCCGTAGAGCGGTTTGTTCAGCGAAGACTGCTCGGGTGAGAGATTGGCGAGCCGACCGGCCACGAAACCTTGCGGCGAGACTAGGCGCAGCACTGCGTTGACTTGATCGTTCCACCAGAGCCAGTCGCCGAACATAAGCTTGCACGCATAGGTGTCCAGACCGACAGATTGCTTGGTCGCCACAGCATTGGTGATTGTGTCAGCAGCCGGGCCAGTCAGGATCATGTAGAGACCTTCCTGCAGGCCAAAAGCGGCCTGGATGGTCCATTGTGTGCTGTCATCGGCGTCGGAGAGAACGCCGATTGAGCAGCCATTGCCGCGCAGAGCATACATGCCGCGACGAGGCGCCACGTCGCTGCCGACCAGCGTGGCAGAGGTGACACTTCCTGCACCGTCGCTGCCGGGCGTGCCTGCTGTGAAGTTGGTGGCAAGAGCGGTCGGCGTGGCGGTGGTCCCGCCGGCGTTGGCCACGACGAGTTGGCTCGGTCCACGCTGCAGCCCGTTGCCGCCGTTGATCGCGTTGGCGAGGTTGACCCAGAACGAGGCACCAGCGCCGCCGATATTGTCGAAGACCTCGGGTTGCAGCCCAGGCAAGGCCAATGTCAGGCGCCAGGTGTTGGCTTTGCTCCCGGTACCAAGCGAGACCGAGATCTGGGTGCCGAGACTACCGGTATAGAGGGCAACAAGCGTGAAACTCGTGCCCGGCAGTGTCAGAGTGGCAGCCGTGTCGGTGCCGTCGGTGACGCGGACGCAGCGGAAGTTCGAGGCCCCCTGCTGCACGGCAGTGGCAATCTGGGTGCCCATGTCATATTTGCGGGCGACCAGCGGGCCGAAACTGCTGGCATAGTCACTCATGGTGGCGACGATCACTGGTTGGCCGACCGGGCCCCAGCTCGCGGTGCCCACGACGCCGAGCACATTGGTCGGGACGCCGTTGAGAACCAAGTTCTGCGGCGGGACGATCTGGACGTAAAGATCAGGCACGACCAGGGCTGTGGTGTTGATGTTGCCTTGCTGAACAATCGGCATCGATCACACTCCCTTCAGGGCCGGAATGCAGACGACGTGGTCGGCATGCGACGAGGCGAGGACGCTCGCGATGTCCGCAGGGTCGGTGATAAGATCACCCTTCTGGTGGTCGCCAAACGGGCGGACCACGACGAGATGCTGGTTCATGGAGGATCCTTCAACCGAGGAGGTTTTTGGAGGCGTTGCCGTTGGGCAGCAGGGCGGAGATGCCGAAGATCATCGTCGGCAGGGATTCTGTGATGGTGGTCGCGTATTCGACCTCCAGCAGCAGATCGCGCCGATAGAGGTTGGCGTTCTGGCTTTGGTCGAAGACGCGCGTGCCGGAGTTGCGTAGGCGGGCGCTGGAGGTATCTGGCAGCGGCAGGAAGGCGATCTGAGACAAGCCCCGATCAAGCGCAGAGGCGGCTTCATCACGAAGCTCGGGGGTCGGACACCAACAGGTAAGGCGCAGGGTCTGAACCTGCCGTCGCGTCTCGAGTTGTGCCGATTGGTCGGCGACCACACGGCCGATGACGCTGCCTGCACCAGGAATTGTGACCTTGGCACCGGAGGCGAGAGCGATACGGTTGGTGCTGATATAGGCCGCCAATGTTGCCGCAACACCTTCTGGCGTGTCACCAGATTGAGTGCGGTGAACGAAAGCAGCGTTGTCGATCAGCAGTCCGGC
>CAITEF010000305.1 GCA_903891315.1 uncultured Rhodospirillales bacterium
CTCACCTTCCGGGGTGAACAATTCCTCAGCTTGATCGAGTGGCAACACGAGGCAGGGTGTTTGCGCATCCGCATCCGCGACGGCCAGCCGGGCGCGGGCGAGTTCGGCCAGTTCGTCCAGCATGCGGGCAAATGCTGACGCACCTTCTGCGGCGAGTTCCGCTTTGATCCGCCCTGGCGCGATGGGCCGGCCGAAATTCGCATACGCGCCGACCAGTGTGGCAGCGAGGCCGTTGCTGCCGGTGATCGCCGCCGAGAGCGGGCGCAGCATCGGCAGCGGCAGGAAATTCTTGTCGTCGCGTGCAAGTCGCGGCCAAAGCCCAGCGCGCAGGAAGGAGGATTTCCCTGCCCCGGACGCACCGAGGATGACCATCAGCCGCTCAACGCCGTGTTCGGCCATGCCGCGGATTTGGTCCATGCCCCGGGTGATCGCCGCATCCCGTCCAAAGAAGATTGCCGCATCTTGCGCCTCCAACGCGGTCAGACCGCGATAGGGCGCGCGGTCCGGCTCATTCGGCGGCGGCCAGGGGAAGCTCTGCGCATCGAGCCCCGCGCGTTCGAGGCCGTGGCGCAGGCGGTCCAGCCCGGCCTCACGGAAGGCGACAGTTTCGCCATCGATATCGAATTGGCGGAATTTGTCGTCCCCCACCAATTCGCACAACTGCCACTCAGACGTCATTTCCGGTGGCAGGCGTTCAATCGGGATCGGCTCGATGATCAGGCCGAAAATGCGCTTGTTGAGGTGGCGGGCGAGGAGAAATTCGGCTTGGCAATGGCGTGAGTCGAGCCATGCCTTCGAGACGAGACACAAAACCGCCTCGCAGCGATCCGAGGCCGCCCTGAGCGCATCCATCCAGCGCTCGCCTGGGGAAATGCCGCGTTGCGGATCAATGTCGAGAAAGATGTCGTCATAGCCGCGTTCGCCGAGCCATCGGCCAAGTGCCAGCGCGGCGGCGTTGTTGGCGCTGGAGTGGCTGATGAACAGGCGCGACATCGGATCTCGTTCCCCGAGGAGATATCAATTCACTTTGAAAACCAATATCGCGCGCCTACGGCCAGGGCGCAATCGGGATTTCATGGCGCGCAACGCCTTGATGGGCGCTGAATAACGTCAATCTCGCCGTTTTATTTTCGTCGCAACGACATCGATGAGCGTTTTGACTTGCTCGACATCCTTCTGCTGTTCGCTGTTTGGTAGGTCATCGAACGGTACAAGGCATTGGTGCAGCCGTCTTGTTCCGTCATGCACTGCACCGTATCGCCAGCCGCGCGACACGCGGTCGGCACACCAGCGACGGTGCTCGATGCGGGCAAGAACGGCAATCTCCGCGTCCGTGAAGGAGAGCGGCTCATCCGCTTTGCGACCGATCGCCGCGAACAGCACCGGCGCGTGATCCGCCGAGGCACGGTTTGCGCTGCGCAAATCCTCGTCGAGTCCGTCCCACGTCGCCAACGATGCCGCAGAGCCGCCGCCCAATTCAGGGGCGAACTCCAGATAAGACGCGTGAAGCGCGATCGGCAATTCGTCGCCTTTGCGGTCCAAGGCGCGTTCGACCGTCTCTGGCCGCAACACGCCGCCGAACACTGCGAGTGTCGTCCCCTCATGCGTGGCGGAAAGCAGCGAGATCACGCAATCCTCGCGCGATTGGCGGATCAGCAGCGGGCTGGCCTGCGTGCCGAGCGTATGAGCCGGGCTCAACAGCGCCATCGCGGTCGCCGCCCCTTCGGCATCGGGCAGCATCACCACAACCAGGTCCGGCACCACCCAACCTGGGGGCGTGACGCTCGGCATCGAGTCCAGCACGGCGAATTCGGCGATCAGATCGAGTTCTGCCAGCGACGCACGCCATTCGGCGAAGCTGGCGCGTTCGGCCTCGTTCAGCACCAGGGTGAACAACGGCGTCGCGTCCGGCACGTCCTGGGCGGCGTGGATAAGCTGGAACAGCACGGACTGCCAACGCCCCTCCAACCCGACCATCAACACATGGCTGCGGCGGCTGAGAACGGACTTGTGGAAGACCGGGGCAAAGCGATGCAGTTTAAGGCGGATGCCGTCACGGTCGGGGCAAAGCCGGTGGAAGCGGACAGAGTTCTGCCGCGCATTGCGGTTCACCACTGCGTCCAGTTCGCGCGCCAGATGGTCGTCATCGATCAACGCCCCCAGGACCAGCACGCCCTGCCCGCCCTGCACCCGCCGTGTCTCGCCATGGGCCCGCATGGCGAGCAGAGCGAGGTCGAGATTGGCCAGATCATCCTCTTGCGCCACCAGCAATGCCGCGGCAGCCCCGATGCCAAGTTCATCGAACTCCCCACTCAGCCGCGGGTCACGCTCGGCGCAGGTCATGCCGAGCCCCTCCAACGCATCACGCCGCGCACTGTCAAAGCTGGGTGCGACAACAACAATCTGTCGCCCTCGTCGCGCCAGTGCCCGCAGCGCCGCCTCGGTCAGTTTTTCCGCGCCGATGACGACGATATGACCCTGCATGTAGCGCAGCAGGAGCAGCCGCAGCGGCCGGGTGAGATTGCCCACGACGACGTTCAACGTGGCCAGAATGGCGGCAATTGGCAGCAGCACGCGGGCAAAAAGCAACGGCCAGGGCGTTTTGAGCTCGATCTCGCGGGGGAATTGCAGTGTTACCAACTGCAGCGTGCGCATGATGATGTTGAACACATCAAGCGACCCGAGTGTCGCGCCCTTGTGATCCTGCTGCCACTGCATCCGCCAGCCGACCAGACCGAGGGCTAGGCCGATGACGCCAATGGCGATCTGCACCGCCGTCGCCCTGCGCGAAAACCGCTCCGTCGCAATCGCCAAGGACCGGGTGGCGGCGAGGAGGAGGCGGTGGAGATGGGGGAGAATCATCGGCGGACTTTCGATCTTGTTGTTGGACGAGTACCTCAGGCGCGATGGGCAGGGTAGGCCTCACTTCCATCGACACTGGATGTACGAGACGCTGTTGCTGAAGCCAGAAAAATCACCGCCAAACAGTTCCGCTGGCTATTGTCGGTACTATGGGAGAATGTTCGAGAACGTAGCTGCAAGAAGGAATTTATCGTCCAAGACGCGACCATCGGTTTGGATGCTGTGCGCAAGTCAGACTGAATTCATGTAGGTTCAAATTCAGCGAGGGCGATTTGCCGCAGGTGGGGGCAAAAGCAATTGAAATTCTTTGGCGTGATCTTCCAAGTAACCGCAGCGTCCTTCATCGCCTCCGACACGACTTTTTCCAGTTTGGCGCCCTCGTGGGCGCGAGAAATAAAATAACCATTCTCAGAAGTGTAAACTTTCTTGAGATTAGAATTATTGTTTGTTACATGATACAATTGGCGCTATTTAAAAATACAGAATATGTTTTTGTTTATTTACAACACCTACCAACGGATAAAATTGCCATGGCATCGAATATGTTTCTTGATTTCATTCAAATTTTCCAAAAAATGATGAAAAGTTCGTCGAATTTTTTGAGATTTACAAACGAGCGTTCCCCCTCGGGATGAAAGAGAGACCGTCGAAGGTTTTAGGTCAGTTCATGCGTTAAACGATAACCCCGCCATTCAAGCACGTTTTGGGAATTGGCATGAGGTACTGACTCTGATCTGTCAACGGGCTAGCAACCGATTGGTGGGTGGCTACTCTTTCGGTATTGGTTGGTCCGAGGCCCACACTCGGTCTGGCTACTCCGGAAGCATTCATGCGAGCTACGTCTTCCGGGAAGGCAGAATTCCTAGGCGTGGGTGTTGTCAATGCCATGTCCGATTACATGCAGTCGATTGGCACGCAGCTCGTTTCTGCGAAGGCATCACTTACAGAATTGGGCTTCGAGCGGTTTCCAATTTTCGTAGAAGTCAAAGATCCCGATTTGATGACGACAGCACAAA
>CAITEF010000306.1 GCA_903891315.1 uncultured Rhodospirillales bacterium
CAGCCGATTTCGGATACCTGCCCGCCCGGGTTGCGTTTGCGAAGCGAGCGTTGGATATCCTGATCGCCGGAACCGTGATGCTGCTGGTCGCGCCGCTGCTGCCGCTCATCGCCCTGGCGGTCAAGCTGGACAGTCCCGGCCCGGTGATCTTCCGGCAGTTGCGCGTCGGCCGAATCCACGACGACCGCACCGACCTGTTCATGATGTGGAAGTTCCGCTCCATGCGCGCCGACGCCGAAGCGAAAAGCGGCGCGGTCTGGGCGGCGAAACGGGATCCGCGCATCACCCGCGTGGGCATGTTCCTGCGCAAGACGCGGCTGGACGAAATCCCGCAACTGGTGAACGTGCTGAAGGGCGACATGTCGATCGTCGGCCCCCGGCCGGAGCGGCCCGGCTTCTATGCCCGGCTGGAGCAAGCGATTCCGTTCTTCGCCGAACGCACCAGCGGCCTGCGTCCCGGGATCACCGGCTTTGCCCAGGTGCGGCAGGGCTATGACACCTCGATCGACGATGTGCGGCGGAAAGTTGCCTTCGACCACGCCTATGCGATGCAACTCACCAGCGTGGCGGCCTGGTTTGTGACGGATATCTCGATCATGGTGCGGACGTTTACCGTGATGGTGATGGGCCGGGGTGTAGTCGGGACTATCCGAATATCTGTGTGCGAGGCGTTTGATAACCTCGCCCCCATCGGGCAAGGCAGAGTCTATTCAGTCAATGGCCCGGTCGGCAAGCTCATAGTGACCAGGCCATCAGTGTTCCTTGGTTCGATCAAAGCACCTGTTCCTCCGTCCCGACCTGCCATCCCGCCGGCAGGCGCGCGCAAGTCCTGTCAAATTCGCCGCATCGCGGCGGGACCGCAGCCACGCACAGCCGCTGCTTGGCGGCGAGCATGGCGAGGACCCACAATTTGACAGGGCTGAGCACGCCGCCAACCTCGGCCAAGGTCAGGGGCTTCGACCGCAGCTCGATCCGGCGAGCTAACGATCAGGTGGCAAGGTGGAACCGGTCGTCGTAGATGATCGCGAACTGATTCATCGCCTCTTTCCAATGATGCACCGGCAGGCCCCAGTCGGCGGTGATGTTGCGTAAAGCCAGCCAGATCAGCTTCGTCGCGGCGTCGTCAGTCGGGAAGTGCCCGCGTGTCTTGATGATTTTCCGCAGACGGGCATTCACGCTTTCAATCGCGTTGGTGGTGTAGATCACCCGGCGAATATCCGGCGGAAAGGTAAAGAACGGGATCACCCGGTCCCACGCCCGCCGCCAGGCTGCCACCACGGTCGGGAACTTCCGGCCCCACTCGCCCTCCTCGAACGCGTCCAGCGCCGCCAGCGCCGCCTCGGCGGTCGCCGCCGCATAGATCGGCCGCAATGCCGCGGCCAGCTTCTTGCGATCCTTCCAGCTCGCAAAGTCCAGGCTGTTGCGGATCAGGTGCACGATGCAGGTCTGCAGCGTCGTCTTCGGAAACACCGCGCCCAGCGCCTCCGGCATCCCCTTCAGCCCGTCCGTCACCGCAATAAGCACGTCCTGCACGCCGCGCTGCTTGAGGTCGTTGAACACCTTCAGCCAGAACTTGGCACCCTCGGTGGTCTCGATCCAGATGCCCAGAATATCTCGCGAGCCGTCGCGCTGGATGCCCAACGCCAGGTAAACCGCCTTGTTGCGCACCACCCCGTCTTCGCGAATCTTCACGCGCAGCGCATCGAAGAATACCACCGGATATACAGGCTCCAGCGGCCGGCTTTGCCACGCCGTCACCTCCGCCATCACCCCGTCGGTCACCGTGCTGATGAAGTCCGGACCCACCTCGGTGCCATAGGTTTCCAGCAGAAAAGCCTGGATCTCGCGCACCGTCAGGCCGCGCGCATACAGCCCGATGATCTTGTCGTCGAAGCCGGTGAAGCGGCGCTCGTGCTTGGGGAGAAGCAGCGGCTCGAAGCTGCCTTCGCGGTCGCGCGGAGTCTCGATCCGCACCGGACCGTCGCCCGTCAGCACCCGCTTGCTGGTGACGCCGTTGCGGTGGTTGGTCACGCCCTCGGGCTTGGCCGCACCGGGCTCGTAGCCGAGGTGATGGCCCAGCTCGGCATTCAAGGCCGCCTCGATCAGTGCCTTCTTGAAGGCAACGCCCGCCGTCTCGATCGACTCACCGGTCATCGGACCGGTCAGGAAGTGGGCAACCAACTCCTTCGGCACCGAAGGCAGATTGCCAACGTCACGCGATACCCTCTTGGCTTTGCTCAGCATAATACGCTCCTACGCGTTCGTTATGCCTCGCACACAAAATTACGGATAGGCTCACGCGCCCAGCGCATCCAAAATCTGATTGTCACTCACCTCGAAGACCTTATGACAAGATAGCCAATCGGAACTTTTTGTCCCATCTGCCGCGCAGTTTCGGTCACGGCGCGGGGCTTGTTGTCTATATAGAATACTACCGCGGGGGCGGCCGAAAAATGCGCGGCGAAGATCAATTGTGAGGGACGCAGACCCGCGGCCACAACCGCCGCCGCTAACCGATTCCAAAACTCGCGCCGTTTGCGCAGAAACACGTGGCATCAGGTCGGGATCGGCGACAATCAGGCGCGGCCCCGCTATATACAGTCCCATGAGTGTCTCACTGCGCCGTCCGATGTCGCTGCCCGAGTTCCTCGCCCGGGAAAACAGGGAGGAATTGCGGTGGGAGTTCAACGGGGTCGAGCCGGTGGCCATGACTGGCGGCACGGTCGCGCATGAGGCGATCGCAAGGAACAACCGGATCTCGGTCCAATCCTCTCCGGCTTGGCAACGCTGCCAGGCGTTCGGCGCCAATCTGAAGACCGAGGTTGCGGGCCGCATCCGCTATCCCGACGCCTTCGTGGTGTGCCACCCCCTGCCGCCGCGGGCCACCGTTGTCAAAGACCCGGTGATGATATTCGAAATCCTGAGCGACAATACGTCCCGCATCGACCGCATTGAGAAAGTTGCGCGAAAACGGCGCGGCATCGTCGGTCC
>CAITEF010000307.1 GCA_903891315.1 uncultured Rhodospirillales bacterium
CCTGCCGGGATTCGCCGACATCCACCCCTTCGCCCCCGCCTCGCAGACCGAGGGGTATGACACGCTGATCGCCAATCTGTCGCGCTGGCTGGCCGAGGCCACCGGGTTCGCGGGCGTCTCGTTGCAACCCAATGCGGGCAGCCAGGGCGAATATGCTGGGTTGCTGGCGATCCGCGCCTATCATGAGGCCAGTGGCGAGGGGCATCGCGACATCGTGCTGATCCCGTCCTCCGCACACGGCACCAATCCTGCCTCTGCGGCGATGGCAGGCTACCGCGTGGTGGTGACCGGCTGTGATCGCGACGGCAATATCGACATGGCCGATCTCGCCGCCAAGGCCGAGATGCATTCGGCCAATCTCGCGGCGTTGATGGTTACCTACCCCAGCACGCATGGCGTGTTCGAGGAGACGATCCGCGATATCTGCCAGTTGATCCATGCCCATGGCGGTCAGGTCTATATGGACGGGGCCAATATGAACGCGCAGGTGGGTCTGACCTCACCAGGTGCGATTGGGGCCGATGTGTGCCATCTCAACCTGCACAAGACGTTCTGCATCCCGCATGGCGGCGGCGGCCCCGGCGTGGGGCCGATTGGGGTGGCGGCGCATCTGTTGCCGCATCTGCCGAACCATCCGGAACGCGCCGATGCCGGGCCAGAGACCGGGTATGGCCCGGTCTCGGCGGCCCCGTTCGGCTCGGCGCTGATCCTGCCGATTTCCTATGCCTATATCCGGATGATGGGGGCGGCGGGCCTCACCCAGGCGACCCAGGTGGCGATTTTGAACGCCAACTACATCGCCGAGCGCCTGCGCGCGCATTACCCGATCCTCTACACCGGCCCGTCGGGGATGGTGGCGCATGAATGCATCGTCGATTGCCGTGGCTTCCAGGCCGAGGCTGGCATTCAGGTTGAGGACATCGCCAAGCGCCTGCAGGATTACGGCTATCACGCGCCGACGATGAGCTGGCCGGTGGCGGGGACGCTGATGATCGAGCCGACCGAGAGCGAGACGCAGGCGGAGCTGGATCGGTTCTGCGACGCGATGATCGCCATCCGCGCCGAGATCGCCGCAGTGGCGGCGGGGCGGTTGGAGCGCGAGGACAATCCGCTGAAAAACGCGCCGCACACCGCAAGCGAGGTGATGTCGTCGGATTGGTCACACGCCTATTCGCGCGAGCAGGCAGCCTTCCCGCTGCCCTTCGTGCGGGCGAGCAAATATTGGCCGCCGGTGAAGCGGGTGGACAATGTGTATGGGGATCGGAATTTGATCTGCACCTGTGCGCCGTTGGAGGCTTATGCGGAGGCAGCAGAATAAAGACGAATTATAAAACTGTTCTTGGGTTTTTGGCGGATGTGCTTTTATGTAATGTTTTCACGTTGTGAGTGTTATGAATCACGATCATCTTATGTGGTTGCTCGGAACTCGAGTTTGCCCTAGCGTGATTTTGTAATATTTTTGAGGCAGCGATGTTGGCGTCCCAGACCAAGAGCGCGCGGCTCAACAAGTCGGAATATGCCGTTCTGGCTGTGGTGCTGGGTGTTGTGCTCGCGGCAATTTGGGGCATCGCCATCAGCGATATCCAGCGGGTGAACCGGCAGGCGTATCAGGCCGGATTGGCCACTGTTGAACGCGATTCAACCCATCTTTCGCTCGAATGGGAAGCCAAGCTGGCCTATATCGACGCGTTGCACGCGCAAGCCCGCGAGATCACTCGATTGGCCTTGGATGGAAATCAATCAGTCGGCGAGCGCATCGACGAATTGAGAGCCAATCTTCGACTCGCGGGTGAGGATTTTGATTTGGCGTCCGGCTTTGATCCGTCTGGAAAGTTGATCTGGACGACCAAAGAACAGTTTGCCCCGAACATCAGTATCGCCGACCGCTCCCATTTTCAGCAAATTACAGCCAAGGGGAAAGACCGCGTTGTTGGCGGTCCCGTTCTGAGCCGCGTGGGCGGTTCGTGGATTATCCCGTTTCAGGAAGCGAACCGCGGTACGGACGGAACACTGAAGTTTGTCACAACCGTCGCGGTCAGGGCCGACTTGATCAAGACAATGTCACGGTATTTCGATCCGACGCCGTCGATCATTCTGACTTTGCTGCGCAATGATTCTGAGATTTTGGCGCGCGAGCCTCTGATCGGCATCGGCAGCAAAAGCGAACTCCGCCAACGGTTGATCAATTCAGCGCTCAAGACCGGTGTCAGCAGCGGGCGTGAGGTCAGTTCGTTTGGTGGTGTTCCGCACATCTACGCATATCGAAGCATCCCTGGATCGGAATTGTTGGTCCATGTCGCGGTGGACGAGAACGAGGTGTTGGCCACCGCGCATGAGCGGGCAACTGCGACCATCTGGTGGTCAATCATCCTCAGCGCATTGAGCGCAATCCTGCTGGTGAGCTGGGCGCTCGCCTTCCAATACCGGCGTGTCAGCCGGACTCGTCAGGCGCAGTTGCAAAGGGCACTGGACAATGAGGCCCTGCTGACCCGCTTCGCCGCCAACGCGACGGACATGATCGCGCTGTTTGATCAGGAATTTCGATACATTTACGTCAATGACGCCTTCGAAAGGACGTTGGGTATCAACGCCTCTCGCCTGCTTGGCCGCCGCGCCGGGGAGTCAGCAAACCAAGGTCACAAAGAACGCCTGGAAGTCGAACTTGCTGCGTTGGTCAAAGAAAAGAAAGCTCGGCGATTTGTGTCGAATTTGCAGAACGCAAAGGGCGACTGGCTGTGGCTGGACAGCGAGTTTGTAGCACTTGATGTGGAGAACAGTGACGGGCCGGGTGCCCCTTGGTACATGGCCACCACCCGCGATGTCACCCAGGAGATGGCGGCCAATGTGGAGCTTCTGCGCATGCAGGAGCATGTGACGACATTGCTGAAAATGGGCTCCGGCATATTGGGCACGACCACCGTCGACATGGCGGGCAAGCGATTGCGGGTGACGGTCTCTCCGCTCAGTCCGAATTACGAGCTGGTTCGCGCGGCCATCGCCAGCGGGGACGAGGTTTCGCTGAAAGGAAAAGTGCTCGAAAAGGATTTGCCGCGATTGCTGGCGGCCTACCAGCGATGCATCGCGGAAGGCAGTGCGGTGGTGGAAGTCAGCGCCATTGCCGAGGATGGCAATCTGCACCAACGCCGCGCCCAGCTGGTACTGGCGGAACGACGCGATGAGACATGTGAGATTGTGGTCTATGCGACAGATATCACAGAAGAATATCTCAACCGGCAGCGAATGGAATTGATCGAGCGTCTGGCCACGCTGGGCGAGGTCACCACCCATCTGGCGCATGAACTGAACCAGCCCGTCGCCTCGATCATGCTGATCTGTGAAAACGGCATCACGCGACTGGAGCGTGATCCGACAAGCCCGGCGGACGCTGCGGATCGTCTGGGACGGATCAGGCTCGCCTCGGTTCGGTTGGGCGAGATCATCAACAATGTCCGTCGCTTCGGCCGCGCCGATGCCGGTCCACGCCAGAAATTCGAGCTTGCGCAGTTGATGCTGGAAATCGAGATTCTGACCGCGTCTCGTCTGGCATCAGCGCATTGCCGATTGGTGTTTGTAGCATCGCACGAACTGCCGGCCTTGAACGTGCCGCGACTGGCATTGGCACAGGTGCTGACCAATCTGGTGTCCAATGCTTGCGACGCCTACGAATTGCATACCGCCGTTCCGCCCGACCAACGGGTGATTTCGGTCTCGGCCACCCCGATTGATCAAATGTTGCTGCTTTGCGTGTCCGACGAAGCTGGTGGCATTCCGTCGGACCAGATCGATAGGATCTTTGACAAATTTTTCACCACCAAGCCGCCGGAAATGGGCACCGGGGTGGGCCTGTCGATCAGCCGCGATCTGATCCGCGCAATGGGGGGCGACATTCAGGTGCAGAATGCCCATGGCGGGGCGCTGTTCACTGTGACGATCCCACTGGAGTCCCGCCCGGTGGCGCAGGAGGGGTAAAGGGGAACGATGCGCACGCTCGCTGGATGCGGACGTGAGGGTAACGGTCACGCCGCCCCAATTGGCGTCCTCACAAAGCCGCCGCTGCCAACTCCCGGCGCGTGTCCACCATATAGATCGACAGCAGCTTGGTCGGGCGCGCGCCGTTGCGCAGCGCGTGCGGCGTGTTGGGGGGGACTTCGGCGGTGTCGCCGGGGCGCATGACGCGGTCCGGCTGGCCGTTGATCTGCAAGATGCCGCCGCCTTCGAGAATATAGACGCTCTCAACCGAAGGGTGGGCGTGCGGCGAAACCGTCGCGTGCGCGTCGATATCGACCAGCACCTGCATCGTGGCCGATCTTCCGTCCGGCGTGTCGATCTGGTTGATCACATTGCGGGTGACGCTGGGCGTTCTGCAGTCGACATTGGCAACACCCAGGCCATCCACGTTGAGTGTAAGGCCTGCCAGGAAGCGACGTGACAACATGAATTTCCTCCCAATGGCAGGATGACATTAATCAACCGATTCGCCGCGCCGCAAGTCGCTCACAGGGCTCTGAAAGTCACAACCAAGACATCACGGAAGGCCGGTTGGGCCGGATTGATCGCCTCAACAGCGGTAACGCCATGAAATACCAAATGATCATCCACCAAGGCCGCATCGAATGGCTGCGCGAGTGTGAATTCACCAAGCCGTGAACCATCGGGGGCGTGAATCGTGGTCACGCCCGAGCGGATATTCTCGCGGCGTATCATCAGCACGAGGACAAAATCGACGCCGTCGCGATGACTGCCCTCCGGCGTCGGCTGGCCCGCCTCGCCGGGATTGGCCTCGATGCGGAACTGGTGGGTCTCGATATGCCATTCCCGCCCCGGTGCCAGTGCGCCGAACAATCGGTGACACGCGGCGAGCACGGTCTGGAACGATTGGCTGCCGACCACGGCATCCGGTGTGGCCTCGAACCAGCGCGCCACGCCGCCATTGAGGCGGTTATAGTCGGTGGTCTGGTAATGCGGCTGATGGGGCTCGCGGACGATGCTTCCACTCGGCTCGGTGTGGAAGACGCCGTAGCGACGGCGGCGATAGCGGCCACCATCGGCCATGAATTCATCCAACGCCATGCCGTCCCAGCTCGCGGCGAACTGGTCCCAATCGGCCACGCTGCCGGATTTCGCCAGCCAGGCCTTGGTGCCCTCGGAGTCGAGAAAGGCAAACCCGCCGCTGGCCAGATCGGCGGCGGCGTTGGAACTGGGGTTGGTCAATGCTTTGTCCTTACGGCGTTGGTCTCGTCGCCTTGCCGATAATGGTCCCGTACGTGACGGTTTCCACGCCCAGCGCGCGATGGCTGGTGATCGGGGATTCGATGGCAAGCTCGTCGAAGCGGTGCTTGATCAGTCGGTTCAGCTCGCGGCTCACGCCCCAATGCGCGCCTGGCAGCGTCTTGATGCGGGCGCGGATGACATAACCGAGATCGACGAAATGCTCGATGCCCCAGACCTCCAGATCGGCGAGGATCTTGCCGCGCCAGGGCTGTTCGGCGCGTAGTTTGGTGGCAAGTTCCAGCAGCATGGCGCTGATCCGATCAGGATCCTCGTTCACCCCGACGCCGACATCGATCACTGCATAGGAATAGTCGCGCGTCATGTTGGTCACGGTCGTCACCGCGCTGAACGGGACGATATGCACGGAGCCATCGACGGCGCGCAGGCGAATGGTGCGGATCGACAAATTCTCCACCGTCCCGGTCATGCCGCCGAGCGAGACGACGTCGCCGACCTGCATGGTGTTCTCCAGCAGCAGAAACAGGCCGGTGATGATGTCCTGCACCAGCTTCTGCGAGCCGAAACCGATGGCAAGGCCCAGCACGCCCGCACCGGCGAGCAAGGGCGCGATGTTGACGCCGATCTCGCTGAGCACCACCAATCCGCAGACCACCACCACACCGGTGAGCAGCGTGGTTCGCAGCATCGGCAGCAAGGTGCGCAGGCGGGCGGCGCGGGAGAGTTGGGCGGTGCGGGCAAGCCCGGCGAGATGCCGCTCGACGGCGACGTTGGCGATCTCCCAGACCAGAAGTGCGATCAGCAGCGTGGCGGCGATGTTCTCGATAGCGGAGATCAGCCGCTCGCCCAGCGTGTGCGGGCCGAACCAGGAAACCACGTCAAAGCCCGCCGCTTCGAGCAGGCAAAACAATCCGCCGAGGCCGAGCAGCAGATCGGCGAACATCCGGGCCGCCCCGTGATACGAGCCGATCCGCGCCTCGACGCCGGGATAGTTGTCATCGAGCCCCTCGACGACGGCGAGCAGCCGGTCGAAGCCGTTGCGGATCGCCAGATTGGCGATGCGCAGCAGGGCGGCGAGTGCGAGAATTTCGAGCGTGAACACCAACAGCCGGTCAAATCCGTCGGAAATCCCCAGCACCCAGACCAGCCAAAGCGCCCAGACATAGAACAGCACGATGCGATGCCAGCCCCCGGCAAACGCGTTGCGCAGTACGACAACCAGCCCCTTCGCCCCCTCCGGCGCGCGCAAGGCGGCCTTCACCCGGCGGCGGACCCGCAGCACCACACGGGCGAACACCACCAGCACGGCAAGCGCCACGAGCTTGAGCAGCGCGTCATGCGCTGGCCTGGTGAGGCCGAAGAACAACGCATCCTCCGCCACCGCGTAGCCGCCGACTGAAAGTGCAGTCAGACGCGAGATGTCTTGCACCAGATTCTGCGCGGCCTGCATGTTGAGCGGCAGCAGGCGCAGTTGTGGGCAGGACGGCGAGGTGAGCAGACGCATCGCCGCCCCCACCAGCCGCCAGGCCACATAGGCGTAGAGCACCGTCAGGATTACCACCCGGCTGGCATGGGTGGGTGCCAGTCCTGCAGCAAGCAGGGCAAAACCGGTGGCAACCAACGCCATCACCGGCAGCAGATCGAGCAACAGCCCGCCGATCACGAACGGCACCCGCCGCAGCATCAACAGCAAGCTCGCGCGCCGACCGGCCGGTTCGGTCTGCCCGCGTTCAGCTTCCTCGATGCCTTGCAACTCCTCCGGCACCTCGTCACCCGCCCCCAGCGGGACGTTGCGGCGCAGGGCGCGCATCGGATTTTGCAGGGCGCGGCGCACCAGATATTCGGCCGCGATGCCCACAGACATCGCCAGCAGCAAGCGCCAGGTGGCGGCCAGGATCAGCGCCTGCATATCAGCATCGGTGGCCAATCTGTGCAGCCAAACCCAGAGCAATGAAAAATCGGTGGCCGCCTGAAGAAGCTGGCTGAAATTGTCGCTCAGCCGCTGCAACCCGGTTTCCGCCCAGGTGAGCAGTTCTGCCCCCACCGAGTTTGGCACCAGATGCAACGCCGGAGGAGCCGCTGGTGGCGATGGATCGGCCGCATTGGCGCCGGTCGCCGTTGCAAGCCCAGCAATTGCCAGCAGGCCTGCTCGCAGGCAGAAACGCAGATCTCGCATAAACACTCCGCAGCGGATGATCGCCATGAGGCACATCTTGTAGACGGAAATGGGGCAAGACGCAGGCATGGTAACGTTGCTGACGATTCTGGTCGCAATTGGCATGATCGGTACGCTGGGCACCCTGATCATGGGCATGCTTGGCGTTGCCCGAAAAAGCGAGGATTCTGGACGCTCCAACAAGCTGATGCGTCTGCGGGTGATCTGGCAGGGCGTGACGGTGGTGCTGTTCGTGCTATTGCTTCTTGCAACGCAACACCACTAGATCGGCGCGCGTCTGCCGCCCGCGTCCGGTTTGACGTCGGCAAGCAGGGCGGCTTAGGTTCACGTATAGGGAAGGTTCACGCATCGGCCATCGATGGGTGGTTCCCAATCAAAATTTGGTAGGGCTCGTCATGAAGATCCTGGTCCCGGTCAAGCGAGTGGTCGATTACAACGTCAAAATCCGGGTGAAATCGGATGGCACCGGCGTTGAGACCAACGGTGTGAAGATGTCGATGAACCCGTTTGACGAGATCGCCGTCGAAGAGGCGGTGCGTCTGAAAGAGGCCGGCAAGGCCTCCGAGATCATCGCGGTGTCGATGGGTGTTGCCGCCTGCGCCGAGACGATCCGCACGGCGCTCGCGATGGGCGCTGATCGCGGCATTCTGGTCGAGACTGACGTTGAATTGCAGCCGCTGGCGGTGGCCAAGATGCTCAAGGTTCTCGTCGAGAAAGAGCAGCCGGGCATGGTTATCCTCGGCAAGCAGGCGATTGACGACGATATGAACGCCACCGGCCAGATGCTCGCCGCCCTGCTGGGCTGGTCGCAGGGCACTTTCGCCTCGAAGATTGTGCTCGAAGACGGCCGCGCTGTGGTCACGCGCGAAGTCGATGGCGGTCTGGAGACGGTGGCCTTGGCATTGCCCACGATCGTCACAGCCGATCTGCGCCTGAACGAGCCGCGCTACGCGTCGCTGCCCAACATCATGAAGGCGCGCAAGAAGCCGATCGAGACAATCAAGCCCGCCGATCTCGGCGTCGACCCCACCCCGCGCCGGACCCTAGTCAGCGTGGCCGAGCCTCCGAAGCGTCAGGCTGGTGTGAAGGTGAAGTCGGTGGCCGAACTTGTTGAAAAGCTCAAGACCGAAGCGAAGGTGATCTGATCATGGCCGTTCTCGTTCTCCTCGACCACGAAGCGGGCAGCATCAAGCAGCCCTCGCGCTCGGCGATTGCCGCGGCCACCAAGCTTGGTGAAGTCCATGTCCTGCTGACCGGTAGCGATTGCGCGCTCGCTGCCGCCGCCGCCGCCAACCTCGCCGGTGTGGCGAAGGTGATCACCGCCACCGACACGGCTTTCGACCACGTGCTGGCCGAACCGATGGCAGCCCTGATCGTGGCGATGGCCCCTGGCTACAGCCACATCCTTGCCGCCTCGACCGCCACCGGCAAGAACGTGATGCCGCGCGTGGCCGCACTCCTCGATGTCCAGCCGATCAGCGACATCTCGGGCGTGATCGATGCCGACACCTTCATCCGTCCGATCTACGCGGGCAACGCGATGGCCACGGTCAAAAGCAGCGATGCAAAGAAGGTGATCACGGTGCGGGCCGCCAGCTTCGATCCGGTGGCGTCCACCGGCGGTGCCGCCAGCACGGAAGCCGCCAGCGCGGTTGCTCTGCCGGACATCTCCTGGTTCGTCTCGGCGGAATTGTCGAAGTCCGAGCGTCCGGAATTGACTGCCGCCCGCGTGGTGGTCTCCGGTGGTCGCGGGATGCAGAACGGTGAGAACTTCAAGCTGCTCGACCCGATTGCAGACAAGCTCGGTGCGGCAGTCGGTGCCTCGCGCGCGGCGGTCGATGCCGGGTTCGTGCCGAACGATTATCAGGTCGGCCAAACCGGCAAGATCGTCGCCCCCGAGCTTTATGTCGCCATCGGCATCTCGGGCGCGATCCAGCATCTGGCGGGCATGAAGGACAGCAAGGTGATCGTGGCGATCAACAAGGACGAAGAGGCCCCGATCTTCCAGGTGGCCGATTACGGTCTGGTGGCTGATCTTTTCACCGCTCTGCCGGAACTCGCGGCTGAGCTGTCGAAATGAGCAGTATCGAGATCCGCAAGATTGGCGTCATCGGTGCCGGACAGATGGGCAACGGCATCGCGCATGTCGCCGCCCAGTCCGGCATCGCGGTCGTCATGCTCGACGTAAAGGAGGACGCGCTGGTCAAGGCGCTCGCCACCATCAACAAGAACATGGACCGTCAGGTGAGCAAGGGCATGCTCACCGAGGATGCCAAGGCCGAAGCACTCGGCCGGATCTCGACCAGCACCGATTATGCCGCGTTCGGCGATTGCGATCTGGTGATCGAGGCGGCGACGGAGAAAGAGGCGCTGAAGATTTCCATCTTCAAGGCGCTCGTGCCGCATCTGCGCGCCGACGCGCTGATCGCCTCCAACACCTCATCAATCTCGATCACCCGCTTGGCGGCCGTCACTGACCGCCCGGATCGGTTCATCGGCATGCATTTCATGAACCCGGTGCCGGTGATGAAGCTGGTCGAGGTGATCCGCGGGATCGCGACCAGCGAAGAGACCTTTCAGTCCATCGCCGCCCTTGCCGAGAAGATGGGCAAGACGATTGCCACCGCCGAGGATTTCCCCGGCTTCATCGTCAATCGCATCCTGATCCCGATGATCAACGAGGCGGTCTACGCGGTCTATGAGGGCGTGGGCACCGTCACCTCCATCGACACCGGCATGAAGCTCGGTGCCAATCATCCGATGGGTCCGCTGGAATTGGCGGATTTCATCGGGCTGGATACGTGTTTGTCGATCATGCAGGTGCTGCATGAGGGCCTGTCGGACAGCAAATACCGCCCCTGCCCATTGCTTGTGAAATATGTCGAGGCGGGCTGGTATGGCCGCAAGACCGGGCGTGGTTTCTACGATTACAGCAGCACCCCGCCGCGCCCGACTCGGTGAGCAGGCCCGTCGCCACGCGGGACAGCTATCCGTCCTGGCTTCCGCTTCTGCTCGGGTTTCTGTCGGCGACCGGGCCGCTCTCGACCGACATGTATCTCCCTGCCTTCCCGGCCATCGAGGCAGAATATCATCTGCCGCTGGGCTCGGCGCAGGTCACGCTGGCGGCGTGGTTTCTGGGCCTCGCCATCGGCCAGATCACCCAGGGCACGCTCGCCGACCGCTTTGGCCGCAGGACGCCGCTGATCATCTCGACGGCGATGTATACTCTGGCCAGCGCGGGTTGCGCTTTGGCGCCTGACATCAACACGCTCACCGTGCTGCGTCTGATCGCGGCGATTGCAGGCTCGGCGGCGCTGGTGATCCCGACTGCGGTGGTGCGCGATCTCTCCACCGGGCACGCGGCAGCGCAGATGACCAGCCGGTTGATCATGATCCGCGGCGTGGCACCGATTATCGCCCCGCCCATCGGCAGCCTGATCCTGGCCTTTGCCTCCTGGCACGGCATCTTCTGGTTCGCGACCATCTATGGCGCGATCTGCTGGGTGCTGGTCGTCTGGAAATTGCCCGACACGCTGGCACCCAATTCTCGCATCAAGCAGAATCTGACCGGAATGTTGCTGCGCTATCGCAACATCGCCGTTGAGCGGATCTTCCTGGTGCATGCGCTGCTGAACGCGGCGAGCATGTTCGCGCTGTTCGCCTTTCTCGGCGGCTCGCCCGGCGTGTTCATCGACGGGATGCATCTCTCGCCGGTCGATTACGCCTTGGTGTTCAGCGGTTGTGCGGCATCTTACGTGGTGTTCGCGCAGTTCAATCCGTTCATGCTCAAGCGATACGGCGCGCCGAAAGTGGTGCGGGTCACCTCTCTGGTGATATTCCTCACCAACCTGATCCTGCTGATCATCGCCTTCGTCGTCCCATTGCTGCCCGGCGGGCTGGTGTGGTGGATGCTGATGCCGCCGGTGATGGTGATGATGGGCTGCCAGGGATTCCATATTCCGAACTCCACCGTGGGTGCCATGCATCGCCACGCGGCCCATGCCGGTTCGGCCTCGGCGCTGATCGGCATGATCGGCTTCTGCTTCGCTGCATCCAGCGGTATGCTGGCAGGCGCGCTCAGCGACGGCACCGCACGCGGTATGGCGGGTCTGATGTTCGCAGGCGGCACCGCGGTGCTGCTCGCCGACTGGTATCGTCGTAGGCTGGCCGCGCAATCGTGAAGCGGAGAGAAAATTGACCCTGTTCGTTGGCATTCCCGCCTGCACCGTCATGGTCAAGACCACACGCCAGCACGCGACTCCCGCGCGCTATGGCGACGCGCTGATCATTGCGTCCAGGGCGGTGCCGTTGCTGCTGCCGCCAATGGGCGAGATGATGCTCGGTGTGCTCGACCGGCTTGACGGGCTGCTGCTCAATGGCAGCCCGAGCAACGTGCATCCCGAGATCTACGGCGTCGCCGAGAGCCTCACGCCCGATCTGCATGATCGTGACCGCGACGAGACCACTTTGCCGCTGGTGCGCGCAGCGATTGCGCGCGGCATGCCGGTGCTGGCGATCTGCCGGGGCATTCAAGAACTCAACGTGGCGATGGGCGGCACGCTGCACCAGCAGGTGCAGAATCTTCCTGGCAAGCGCGATCATCGCGGCGGGCCGGGCAGTCCTGAAGAGCGCTACGCCTTCAAGCACGATGTCGCCCTCAACGGACAATTTGCCGATCTGATGGGCTGTTCCTCGATCATGGTGAACTCGGTTCATCAGCAGGGCCTTGATCGCGTGGCGGATGGCTTGGTCGTCGAGGGTGTCGCCGATGACGGCACGGTCGAGGTGGTGCGGGTGGCGGACGCGCGCGCGTTTGCCTTCGGGGTGCAGTATCATCCGGAATGGCATGTCCGCACCGACACGCCGAGCCGGAAGATTTTCGAGGCGTTCGGTGATGCCTGCCGCGCCTATGCCGCCTCGCGGGGCTGATCCGAATCGGGCGAGCCTTTTTCCCGCCTGCCCTCTCTGCTAGACAAAACATGTCTGAACCATTGGAGCCGGACATGAGCATTTCCCGTCGCCTGCTGCTGTCGCTTCCCGCACTCCTTGCGATGCCCGCCATCGCCCGCGCTGACGCAGCGCTTGACGCCGCGATGGCCGAGCGCAGCATTGGCAGCCCGGACGCCAAGGTGGTGGCGACGGAATGGTTCTCGCTCGGCTGCCCGCATTGCGCACATTTCGAACTGGCCTTCCTGCCGCAGATCCGCAAGGACCTGATCGAGACCGGCAAGCTGCGCATCATCTTCCGCGATTTCCCGCTCGACGATCTCTCGGTGACAGCCGCCATGGTCGCGCGCAGCCTGCCGGCTGATCGCTATCTGCCGTTCATCGAAGCGCTGTTCGCCTCGCAGAACCGCTGGGCCTATGCGCAGAACATCGACAATGTCGCCGAGATCGGCAAGATGGCGGCGTTGGCCGGGTTGTCGAACGACTCGTTCAAGGCGGTGGTGGCCAACGGGGCTCTGCGCAAGGCGATCGTTTCCGGACGCGACGAGGCGATCGACACCTATAAGGTCGATTCGACGCCGAGCTTCATTTTGAACGGTCCGAAAGCGAAGAATCGCAAGGAAGTTGGCGCACAGACGCCGGACGCGTTAGCCCGTGTGGTGTCTGAACTCGGCGGATAATCGCCGCCGCTTTTCCAGGTTGAGATTTTGCCCGCCAGTTTCGCCCGCCTGCGCATTGCCGGATTCAAGAGTTTCGCCGAACCGGCAACGCTGGAGGTTCTGCCTGGACTGACGGGCATTGTCGGGCCAAATGGCTGCGGCAAATCCAACGTGGTCGAAGCGTTGCGCTGGGCGATGGGGGAGACCTCCGCCCGCTCGCTGCGTGGCGACGACATGGACGACGTGATCTTCGCGGGCACCACCCAGCGCCCGGCGCGCAACCTCGCCGAGGTGATGTTGGTGCTGGAGGACACGAAAACCCTCGCACCGCCGCCGTTTCACGAATTCGATCAGTTGGAAATCATCCGCCGGATCGAGCGCGGCCAGGGCAGCCATTACCGCATCAATGGCCGCGAGGCGCGGGCGCGGGATGTGCAGACGCTGTTCGCCGATCTCGCCTCCGGGGCGCGGGCGTCGGCGATGGTCAGCCAGGGCCGCGTTGGTGCGTTGGTCTCCGCCCGCCCGGAAGAACGCCGCTCGATCCTGGAGGAGGCCGCCGGAATCACCGGTCTGCACGCCCGCAGACACGAGGCGGAGCTGAAACTGCGTGCCGCTGAGAGCAATCTCACCCGTGCCGAGGATCTGCGCGGCCAGCTTGAAGCGCAACTCGAAGGCCTGCGGCGGCAGGCACGGCAGGCGGCGCGATATCGGACGATCTCGGCGGCCATCCGCAATGCCGAAGCCGAATTGCTCTCGCTGCAGAATGCCCGCGCCGAGGCCGACCGCGTGAAAGCCACACGCGATCTCGCCGCGTCGCAGGACGCCGTCACCCGTGCGGCGGCGGCCACCGTTGCCGCCAGCCAGAACGCTGATCAGGCAGGTCTGCGTCTGCCCGGATTGCGCGAGATCGAGGCGCAGGCGCGCACCGCGCTGGAACGTCATCGCCTCGCGGGAGAGCAGATCGCTGCCGATATCGCGCGTGCCGAGACGGCTCTCGCGTCCGCCCGCGAACAGTTCAGGCGGCTCGACGACGATCTCGCCCATGCCGACCGCCAGGAAGCGGACGCCACCGCGGCGCAGGGGCGACTTGAAGAGGAGGCGACCCGCCTCACCGGGGAAGCCGCTGACCACCCGGCCCTTGCCGAGAGCGCTGAAGCCGCCGTGATCGCCGCCAGTGATGTGATGCGGCTGGCCGATGCCGATGCCAACCGCGCCACCGAGCAGGCCGCCGAGATCATGGCGCGGCATCGTGCGCTCAGCGAGGCGCTGACCACCGCCCGTCAGCGTGAGATGCGGCTGCGCGGTCAGGTGCAGGCGCTCGCCGCCGAACAGGCCAAACTTGACGCGACGCTGGTCCCGCAACCCCGTCTTACCCAGGTCCGCGCCGCCGTCACCGAAGCCGATTCGAAGCGCGAGGCGGCCGTTGCGTCGCTGGAGTCCGCCGAGCGCGCCCGCATCCTGGCGCAATCCGAGGCCGCCACTCTGCGCGAGACCGCCCAGCGTCGCGCCGCCGAATTGCGGCAGTCCGCGCGGGACACGGCCGAGACCACGCGCGCGCAAAACCGCGCCAGCCTCGATGCCGCCCGCACCCAGGCGAGCCAGGCCGAGGCGACGCGCACCCGCATCGCCACCGAGCATCGCGCGCTGGCCGAAGTGCTCGGCGTCTCGGACGGCGAGAAATGGCCGAAGCTGATCGATCAGCTCACCGTCCCCGCCGGGCTGGAGAACGCGCTCGGTGCGGCCTTGGGTGAAGAACTTGCCGCCGCCGCCAATCCGGACGCAGCCCGGCATTGGCGCGCGCAGCCTCCTGGCGATCTGCCCGGTTTGCCGGAAGGGGCGACATCGCTTGCCGCTCTGGTGAAAGCCCCCGATCTGCTCGCCCGC
>CAITEF010000308.1 GCA_903891315.1 uncultured Rhodospirillales bacterium
GCCACCCATTTCCGGTTCGGAGCTTGGGCAGTGAACTGCCGATCCAGCACATTCTCGGCCACAGCACTGGCCGAGCGCACACCGCTGTCCACCGGCAGCCCACGCCTGCGTGGCCGCGCCCGCAGCGCCTGAGCCTGCATGAGCCGCTGGACGCGATGCAGCCCGCAATCGCTGCCGTCAGCCAGCACATCGTGCCAGACGCGCCGCGCCCCATAAGTCCGATCCGACCCCAGGAAGCTCGACCGCACCTTCGCTGTCAGCAATTCATCGGTGCGGGTGCGCAGGCTGGGCTTGCGTGTCAGCCAGCCATGAAAACCACTGCGCGACACACCGAGCGCCGCACAAAGCCACCGAACCGGCCAGATCCCTCGGTGCTTCGCGATAAAGCCGAACTTCATATCGACTCCCTCGCGAAGTAGGCCGCGGCTTTTTTTAGGATGTCACGCTCCGCTTTCAGCCGCACCACCTCGCGCCGCAGCCGTTCAAGCTCCTGTTGCTCCGGCTTTAACTGGCCGTGACCCGGGAAGGCTTGGACTGGATCAGAGCTCTGCTCCTTCACCCAGCGCCGCAACACGCCTTCGCCAATCTCCAGATCCCGGCTCGCTTGAAGCACGGAAACGCCGCGATCTGTCACCAGCCTGACAGCCTCAAGTTTGAATTCTCGGCTGAATGTTCGTCGTCTCATATGCACCCTCCAGTTCCATCAAAACACCTTAACCAGGTGTCCGTGAAACCAGGGACAGCTCAATGCGCGTCTTGCTCTGATCAAGGCTTTTTCCGCTGCGGTTAACAGCGCGATGTCTGATCCGGACTTCATCCAGGCGGTGATCGCTGCTGGCGGACGGGTCAAGGTTGCTTCAGCCTTAGGAGGCTAACGCGTTGCAAACACGTCTGTTGCTCCTGGCGGCGTTGATCGTCTCGACAGTGACCGGCTGTGTTGAACAGCCACCGCCGGATGTGCAGTTCGGGAAGCTGCTGTCTGCTTCGCCGGCGCTGCAGGAAGGCGAGAGCACAGGCGTTGGGGCGGTGGCGGGCGTCGTCCTAGAGCAACGCCCGATCACATTGAACCGAAGAGGTTCAATGTGATCGAGGCTAAGTTGCTCTAGAATAATATGTTTCTAGAGCACGACCGTCCGGCCGATCGATTCCGATCGGTCGGACCGTGCTCTAGGTGCTGCCGGTGGGGGCGCCGTGGGACGGGGAGGCGGACAGGTCGTCGGCGTTTTGGCCGGTGGTGTGGTGGGTGGCGCTGCCGGATCGGCTGCGGAGAACGCGTCGCAAGAGACGCGCGGCATGGCTTACACCATTCGTCTGGACAGTGGTCAGGTTTTGACAGTGATCCAGCACATTAATACCAAAGAGGCGGTGTTGCAGGCAGGCGCCCGCGTACAGCTCGTGATGGCGGGCCGCAAGCAACGGGTGGAAGCGGCGAAGACGCCTTAAGGCGGGCTCCCGCAGGCCGCCATGGATGCGAAAGACCCCGGCAATTGGCGGTGGGATCCCTGACGGGATCCCACCCTACGGTGGTGGCGGACGACGATGGCGGAGACGTTTCGCGTTTCCACCCTACACGGGTTGATAGGTTTCTTTTCTTGCGATTGACCAGTGGATGTGGCGTAGGATGGTGGATGGATTTCACCGCTGCCGTCGCTTGGCAAAGGATTGGGAGCGAATGAACCGAAATGCTCTTGCCTTCCTACGTTGGGCATCAATCAGATTGATGCTACGAAAGCTCTGCAAAGCATCAAATTGATTCCGGATAGACTCTAAGCGCAGCATGCCGTGCGGTGATGGGTCTCACTGCGCTGGTCTGACGCATCAACCGACCAGTTTGCGCAGCATCTCGTTGACGCGGGTCTGCCAGCCCGGACCAAGTGCGCGCAGCTTTTCGAGCACGTCGCGGTCCACGCGCAGGCTGATCAGGTCTTTGGGATACGGCCCTGGCGGGCGGCCCGCGCGCAGCACCACGCCGCCGACACTCAACTGGCCCTGGTCGAGCATCTCCTGCGTGAGCTCCGGGGCGTCGTCAGGGTCGATATTGGCTGAGACCAAAGCGGGCTTCTTCCTTGGCATGGCCATACCTCATTGAAATCACGTGTCTTGCTTTGTCGCGCTGGGTCCAGACCAGCACGACGAAATCACCGTCGAGATATCCGGCAGTGATGTATCGGACCTCGCCATAGTCTCGTCGATGGTCGATGATCGTGATCTCACGGCCAGCGAATACCTCCGGCGCATCGGCGAAATCCAATCCGCGATCTCGCAAGGTGGCAGCGCGCTTTGCAGGGTCGAAGGTGATTTCTTCCATTGTTTTGTATATACAAAATACCGGAATTGCAAGGCCTTCGAACTGATAGCAGGGCAGGCTTGGCGCGATATTGCGGGAAAGCACGGAGCGGCACCCGGTATCGAGACGAGGTAGCGTCCGCAGATACAGACCCCGCATTGCGCTGCGCTGATGCGGGCTACGCTGCTTCAACGCCTTCCACACCGTCATGGCGAGCGTGGCGTTGCGATCCATCGACGGTGAAGCTTGTGATCTTTGACATCGATGGATTGCGACGGCCCCTGCGTCGCCTCGCATTGATGGGTCGTTTCTGGTCGCTGCAAACTTCGCTTGACCGTCGGCCATCACTCCGAACGGGTGTAAACCATGTCTCCGAAC
>CAITEF010000309.1 GCA_903891315.1 uncultured Rhodospirillales bacterium
ACAGTCTCCGCCCCATCCTCCACCTTCTCCGGCGCGATCAACAGCACTGGCGGCGGTTTGACCGTCGGCGGCAGCGGGACGCTCACGCTGACCGGCGTCAACGGCTATACCGGTGCGACCAATATCACTAGCGGCGGCACGCTGGCGATTGGCACTGGCGGTGACATTTCGACCTCGTCCGGTGTTGCCGTGGCAGGCACGCTGAATGTGACCAATACCTCCGGTGCCACGATCAACAACCTCACCGGGGCAGGCACGGTGACCCTCGGCCAGACGCTGACGGCGAACGACACCGGCACCCAGACTTTCAGCGGCAATTTCGGCAATGGCGGCTCTGGTGGGTTCGACCTCAACAGTGGCAATCAGACGCTGAGCGGGACGGTGAATTACAGCGGCACCACCACCATCGCATCCGGCTCCACCTTGAAGATGACCGGGCCAGTGACGCTGGGCGGCGCGTTGGCCGATAGCGGAACGTTCAATGTATCGACGGCCAACAACGATATTTCTGTCAGCGACCTGTCCGGCTCCGGCATAGTCACGCTGGGTGGGAAAAACCTCACAGTCTCCGCCCCATCCTCCACCTTCTCCGGCGCAATCAACAGCACTGGCGGCGGTTTGACCGTCGGCGGCAGCGGGACGCTCACGCTGACCGGCGTCAACGGCTATACCGGTGCGACCAATATCACCAGCGGCGGCACGCTGGCGATTGGCTTGGGCGGTAGCATCGCGTCGAGCAGCGGCGTGGCCAACAACGGCACTTTCGATATCTCGGCCGCGACCGGCAATGTTGGGATCAACAATCTGACCGGCACCAACGCGTCGGCCGGAATCAATATCGGCGGGAATACACTTAAGATCACCGACACGGGTGCTGCAAAATCCTATCTTGGCTCGGTCACCGGCACCACGGGCGGTTTGGAACTGGTCAGCGGCACGCAGGATATTGGCAATGTCAGCTATTCCGGACTGACTACCGTGGATTCGGGTTCCGCGCTGCGGTTTAACGGCACGGCGTCGTTGGGCGCTGTGGTCGCGAACGGCGTGCTGAGCGTGACTGGCGTGACTGGCAACACGGTGACGTTCAACTCTCTCACCAGCACGGATGCGGCGGGCGGTGTGGTCATGGGTGGCAAAAGCATCGTGATCGCGAACGCCAGCGGAACCTTTGCTGGCTCGCTCGCATTCAACAACAACAGTGCTGGCACGGTGGAAATCGTTTCTGGCTCGCAGACCTTCTCCGGCACCAACTACTACAAGGGCGGCACCACCATCGACAGCGGTGCATCGCTTTACCTCACCTCGGCAGGGTCGCTGCAGTCCGGAGTGACGGTCAAAAACGGCGGCACGTTCAGTGGCAGTGGCACGGTCGGCAATAGCACTTTCACGACCAGCAATGTGGTCAACGACGGCACAGTCAGCCCGAACGATCCGATGACGATCTACGGCACCTTCACCAACAATGCGGATGGTGTGCTAAGCATCGATATTGCGGGTACCAATCCGGCCGATTATGGCGGACTGACGATCTTGGGTTCCGCCACGTTGGGCGGAACGCTGAATATCAACTTCACTGGCGGCTTCACTCCCACCCAGGGCGACAGCTTCAATCTGCTCACCTTCATCGGCGTGACCGGTGACTTCTCCACGCTTACCGACGGTGGGACGGCGTGCACATTGGTGAGCGCAGGCACATGGCAGTGTAATGTGGCGGGCACCGACACAATTCTCACCGAGATCCTCACCGGTGGGCAAAACGGCTCTCTGGTCCTGCAAGTCGCTACTGTGCCGGAGCCATCCAGCATTGTGCTGAGCCTGAGCGGCATCGCCGCGCTGGCCGCTGCGCGCCGCCGTCGCCGTGCCTGAGCGCACAGCATCGTGACGATCGAAGGGCCGGTCATTCATCCAGACCCGGGTGCCTGTCAGCAGCCCGACTGCCGGTGTCAGCGACGCAGGCCGCCGGAGCGGCATAGCCGAGCGAAGAGTGCGGTCGCCCGGTGTTGTCATCGTCGGGCGATGTGGCGATCGTCTCGCGTGCATGGACGATGCTCACTGGATACAAAAAAGCGCCGGACGACTGGATCGTCCGGCGCTTAGACGTTTGAAATATATTGGAAATTACTGCTTTGCGGATTGTACCAATGAGCATTTTCCCTCAGCCAATGGGCGGAATGCGCGGTCGGCCGGAATCGTCGCCGCGATCTTGAACATGTCCCAATGCGACTTCGATTCCGCGACCGACTTGGTCTCGATCAAGTAGACTGGATGGATCTTGCGGCCATCCTCGCGCACGTAGCCTTTGCCGAAGATCGCATCATCGGTCGGCATCGCCTTCATCGCAGCAACAACTTTGGCACCGTCCAGCACCTCGCCATTCAGTTGCTTGGCCGCCTTGAGGAAATGCTGCACCGCCGAATACACGCCCGCCTGCATGTCGTTTGGATACATATGGCGCGGATGGCGTTCGGCGAAGCGTTTGGCGAAGGCGCGGGTGCCGTCGTTCAGATCCCAGTAGAACGGCGTCACCCCCATCACGCCCTGCGTCTCAGAAAGGCCGAGGGCGTCGATGTGGTTGATGTTGATCAGCGGTCCGGCGATTTTCATCTTGGGCGTCAGGCCGAATTCCTTGGCCTGCTTGATCGCATTCACGCTGTCGCCGCCCGCATTGGCCAGTCCCAGCACGTCAGCACCCGAATTCTGCGCCGAGACCAGCATCGAGGAGAAATCCTTGGTGCCGAGCGGATGGCGCGCAGCGCCAATGTTGCTCGCACCATCGGCTGTGACTTCCTCGCTCATCCTCGCCTGCAGCACATCGCCGAAGGCGTAATCGGCGGTGAGGTAGAACCAGGTCTTGCCGCCACGCGCGACGACCGCATTGGCCAGCGCGTGCCCGGCTTCCCAGGTGTCATAGGTCCAATGGATGGTGTTGGGTGTGCATTTCGCGCCGGTGAGCACGTCGATAGCCGCACCCGAGCCGATGAAGATGCGGTTCTTGTCATGCGCCAGATCGCTCACCGCGAGCGCGATGGCCGAGTTCGGCACGTCCATCACCACCGCCACGCCCTCGGTGTCGAACCATTGCCGCGTCACAGCGAGGCCGACATCGGGCTTGTTCTGGTGGTCGGCCTTGAGGATTTCGACCTTGTGGCCTGCGACCAGCCCGAAATCCTCGGCGGCCATTTCGGCGGCAACGACCGAGCCGATGCCCTGGTAGTCGGCATAGACGCTGGACAGATCGTTTAGAATTCCGATCTTGATCGGGGCTTGTGCCAGCGCGGAATGGGCGAGCATTGGCAGCGCGATGGCCGCCATCAGAAGCTTTTTCATTGGTGTTTCCTCCCGTGGTTGTTGCGTTATTTCGGTGCCATCCGCAGGGCACCGTCGAGGCGGATGGTCTCGCCGTTCAGATAGGTGTTGGCGACGATATGTGCCGCCAGATCGGCAAACTCGCTGGCCTTGCCGAGCCGGGCAGGGAAGGGGATCGCGGCCCCCAAACTCACCTGGATTTCGGGCGGCAACGTGCCAAGCAGTGGCGTCTCGAACAGGCCGGGGGCGATGGTCACCACACGGATACCGAAGCGGGCGAGTTCGCGCGCAATCGGCAACGTCATCGCCGCCACCCCGCCTTTGGACGCCGAATAGGCAGCTTGTCCGATCTGGCCGTCGAACGCGGCAACCGATGCGGTGCTGATGATCACTCCGCGCTCGCCCTCCGCCAACGGCTCCAACGTGCTCATCCGGTGGGCGGCGACGCGCGTGGCGTTGAAGGTGCCGATCAGATTGACGTTGATGATCTTGGCGAACTCATCCAGCGCCAACGGTCCGTCGCGCCCGACCACGCGCCCACCCGTGGCGATGCCAGCACAATTCACCAGCACCCGCGCCGGGCCGGTGACGCGCTCGACTGTGGCGAAAGCGTTCTCCACATCGGCAGCGCTGCTGACATCACAGGCCACGCCAAACCCGCCGAGTAGCCCGGCTGCGCGGTCCGCTGCCTCGGCGTTGCGATCGAGCACCACGATTTTCGCGCCCTTGGCCGCCAAGGCTTGTGCGGTGGCGAGACCGAGCCCCGACGCGCCTCCGGTGACGACGGCAACCTGTCCTGAGATATCCATGGTGAGCGTCTTTCAGATTTGGTCGAGCGCGACCACGTCGCTGCCCGGTGTTGCGGCATACAGCGTCTCGACCAGCGCCTTGCGGGCCGACAGAACCGCGCGCTGGTTGAGCGAGCCTTTGTCGGTGATCTCGCCCGCATCGAGCGACAGCGGCGCGTCGAGGAGCACTGCGCGCATCACCCGCTGCGATGATCCGGCGGCATGGGTTGCGAGTTCGGCCAGCATTGGGCGCAGGGCCTCACGGATCGTTGCCTCATCCAGACCGACACAGGCTGGCGGATCGAGCACGATGATCACCGCCACGTAATCGCGATCGGCTCCGGCCACGACCACATCCCGCACATAGGGTGCCAAGGCCGCGATCACCCGCGCCCGCAACGGACCCACGCTGACCCAAGTGCCGGTGGCGAGCTTGAAATCCTCCGACACTCGGCCGTCGAAGCGGAAGCCTTTGTCCGGGAAAGCGACATCGACAAAGGCCAGTGCGTCGCCGAGTTGGTAATAGCCTTCGTCATCGAACACCGAAGCCGTCAGCCCCGACTCGCGCCAATATCCCGGCGTGATGTTTGGCCCCTTGACCCGGGCTTCGAGCTTGCCCTGATTTGGAACCAGCTTCATGTCCACCCCCGGCACCGGCAGCCCGACAATGCCGGAGCCGGTGACATCCGAGCGACAGGCAAGCGCGAAGGGGGCGGTTTCGGTGGAACCCAAA
>CAITEF010000310.1 GCA_903891315.1 uncultured Rhodospirillales bacterium
GAATTTCTGGTTCACGACACCAGAGTGCGCAATCACTCCGCGAACCCTTTCTTCTTCAGCCAAGCCTGGATCAGATCGGCCACCTGCATGTTGTTGCGATCCAACATCATCATGTGCGAATTGCCGGTGATCCCGACCTTCGGCAGATCGATCTGTTCTAGATCGGCACCTGCTGCCACGTATTTCGCGTTCAGCGCCATCTGATTGGCCCGGATCGTGGGCCAACGGCTGTCGCGGTCGATATTGTCGCCGAACACCGTCAGGATCGGCATCCCCTTCAGCGCTTCGGCCTTGTTGGGATCACCCAGTCCGGCCGGTTCCACCAGAACCAACGCCTTGACCAGATCCGGTCGCGCCTGCGCCACTTTCTGGCCGAACTGTCCAGCCTGGCTGTGCACCAGCACGACGCAGGGGCAGACTTTTTCGACGAGCGCGATATAGCCACGAATGATCGCGTCATCCGTTGTCGTCCAGCGCGGCACGTTCTGCTTCATGAAGTTGATGTAGCCCTCGGCCGGGAATTGGCTGCCGGGATATTGCACGCGCTTGGACGGATCGTCGTTCCACGGTCCCTCGCCCATGCGGAAGCGGTTCCACGGATTTTCCTGCGGCAGAAATTGCGGCTCACCCTGCCAAACGCCCGGCGGTGCGAAGCCGGAGCGACCACGCTCGACGGCGTCGGAGACATAGGTTTTCCAGCCATGCCGGATGAAGTAATGCAGCCAGCCCTCGCGCCCATCCGGGGTGGTCTCATACGTCACACCGGTCAGCCCGCCGCCATGCCAAAGCAGGATCGGCAGCTTGGAATGCAGCTTGGCGGGGGTGAAATATTGCACATACATCTGCTCGACGATGTATTTTCCGTTCGGATCGATCTTCGCGGGCGCGCCACCGGGGGTGAACAGCACCTCTTTGACCGGCTGACCGCTGATCTCGTAGGTCCGTCCACCGACATGGAACGAGCCGAAATCGGCAATGTCGAGCGACGGCTTGGTCTGCGCCTGCGCGGCACCTCCCAGCAAGGACGCGGCCAAAAGGGCCGCGATTGCGATGAAACGCATGGAGTTCCCCCAGTTTGTTATTCTGGGAGAAGCCTATGCCGATTCAGTCTCTGGCAACAATCACCGCGAATCCGTCAGGCAGGCCGGTCACTCGCCGCATCCAGATTGAGCAACGGGAAGGCGCTGAGCGTGCTCGGCGGCGTTACCGACTCAACCGCGCGCAGATAGGAGCGATCCAGCCCCTTGAAGCTGGTCAGGCCCAGCAGGCCCAGCGTCTCGATGATCTCGATCTCCAGCAGCTCGATCACCCGCGCGATGCCCTCGGCACCAGCTGCGGCATAGCCGTAGCAATACAGCCGCCCGATGCCCACCAGATCAGCCCCAAGGGCGACTGCCTTCACCACATCGCTGCCCCTGCAGATGCCGCCATCGACCCAAACCTGTGCCTGACCTTCCACGGCCTCGACAATGTCCGGCAGCACGTCGATCGAGCCCACACCGTGATCCAACTGGCGTCCACCATGGTTGGACACATAGACGACACTCACCCCGAGATCGCAGGCGCGCACCGCATCCGCCTGGGCCTCGATGCCCTTGAGGATCAGCTTCACATCGGGGAACTTGGTCCGCACCCGCTCGATATCTTTCCAACTCAGCGAAGCCTGGAAGTTCATCCCCGTGTTGGCAGCGCGCCACGGCTTGGTGAAGCGGTTTGTGATGTCGCGCTCCCGCCTGCTGTAAAGCGCGGAATCGACCGTGATGCAGAACGCGTCGTAGCCAGCCGCCATCGCCCGGCTGATGTGATCATCGACGAACGCCTCATCGCCGCGCACATAAAGCTGGAACACTTTTGGCCCCGTGGCCGCCGCTGCCGTCTGCTCCAGCGGCACGTCAGTCACCGAACTGACCAGGAACGGAATCCCGGCCATCCCGGCACCCTTGGCCACCGTCACACCACCACCGCGACCCAGCTGATCCAGCCCGCCGACTGGCGCGATGGTCACCGGGATGCGGATCTTCTGGCCAAAGAACGAGCCGGACGGATCGACATGCTCCACGTCGTTCAGCACATGCGGCATGAAAGCCAGCCGGTCCAAGGCGAGCCGGTTGCGCTTGGCCGTGGTCTCGGTCGCCGTCGCCCCGATCACGTAGTTCCACAGATGGGTGGAGAGGTTGAGCCGGGCGGCTGCCACGATCTCGTGCAGTGTCTGGAACCGGTTGCGAACGTCATCCATCGCCATTTCTCCCCATTTCCCAGGACTTTGCCTGCAAGCGGACAGGGCCGGAAGGGGCAGGCCTATTCGTCTTCCTCAGTCCAGCCCCGCATCCGCCCTACCAAGCCGGTTGGGAAGAAATAGACGATCAGCACGAACAACACGCCGAGCCACAACAGCCAGCGATCCGGGTTGAACAGGTGCGGCAACACCGGAACTCCGGCAAGGCTCTCGGAAAGTGCGGCCATCCCCGGCTGCAGATAATATTGCGCCAACACGATCACGATGGCCCCCAGCAACGGGCCATACAACGTGCCCATCCCACCGACGACGGTCATCAACAGAATCGAATCGACCATGATCTCGAACGACATCGAGGCCGATGGCCCGTTGTAGCGCAGCACCAGGGCCAGCAGCGCACCTGCACAGGTCGCCATCAGCGCGCCGATCGTCCCCGCCAACGTGCGATGCAGCACCACCGAAAAGCCGAGCGCCTGAGCGCGGAACTCGTTCTCGCGGATCGCCTGCAACACGCGTCCGAATGGCGAATTGACGATGCGCAGCATCAACAGGAACAGCAGCGTCGCCACCGTGAAGACGAGATAATAGGTGAACACCCGCCCATCGATCCGCACGCCCAACACCGGCTCCGCGAACGGGCGGAACGAGACCGACAGCAGACGCGGCAGCGAGAATGTCAGCCCGTCCTCACCGCCGGTGATGTCGCGCAGCTGCGTGGCCATGATCAGCGCGAAACTTGCAAGTGCGAGCGTCATCATCGAGAAATACAGCGCGCGCAATCGCAGGCTCACGAAGCCGATGGCGACCGCCAACATCGCCGAGACCACCAGCGCGCCACCCAGCCCGATCAATATCGCGCCCCACCCGACCGGCAGCGCGGTGAGCGCAATCGCCACCCCATACGCGCCGATGCCGAAGAACATCGCATGGGCGAACGAGACGATGCCGGTGTAGCCGAGCACGATGTCGTAGCTCGCCGCCAGCACGATAAAGATGCAGATCCGCGACGCCACGCCGAGCGCCTTGGTGCCGGGAAACAGGAACGGCGCAAACGCCAGCCCGATGAAGGCCGCAACCAGCAACGCCGCCAGAATCCGGCTGCGGGGACGATCTCCGGAAAGGATGCTGTCCAGGATCATCATGACTTCACCAACGGAAACAGCCCGCGCGGCCGCCACAGCAGAACGGCGACCATCAGCAGGATGTTGGAGCCCAGCGCCAGTTTCGGCACCAGAAAGCCTGCATAATTCGTCACCAACCCAACCAGGATCGCCGCCACAAAAGCGCCGCCCACCGAGCCCATGCCGCCCATGATCAGGATGATGAACACCAGGATCATCATCTCCGGCCCAATCGCCGGGGTGACGAGTCCCTGATAAATCCCCCACAGCGCGCCACCGACGCCCGCCAGCGCGCAGCCGACAATGAACACGCCAACGAACAGCCGCTTCACCCGAAAGCCCAGGCTCTCGACCATCTCGATATTCTCAACCCCACCCCGCACCACCAGCCCAAGCCGGGTGCGCGCCAGGATCAGCCACAACCCGCCATAGACCGCGAGCCCAAGGGCGACCGCGACGAGCCGATAAATCTCAATCGCGGCCCCGAAGATCTCCACCGATCCTTGCAGCGCCAGCGGTTTCAACACCGGGATCGGGTTCGCCCCCCACACCGCCACCAACAGTTCTTGCGCCACGATCAGCCCGCCCACCGTGATCAGAATTTGCCGCAGATGCGAGCCATAGACCCGGCGGATGATCACCACCTCAAACACCCAGCCCGCCAGCCCCGTCACCACCACCGCCACAGAGATCGCCGCCAGCAGCACCGAAAGCGAGGCACCCCAACCGCCCGACGCCACCATCTGCGGCATGCTCGCGACCACATCGGTCGCCACATAGGCCCCGAGCGAGACGAACGCGCCGTGGGCGAAGGTGATCACATCCATCAGGCCGAAGATCAGCGTGAGGCCGGATGCCATCAGGAACAACATCATCCCCATCGCGACACCCGCCACGGAGAGCGTGAGCCAGGTGGGGAAGTTCATCGACACCAGGCCAAGCAGCAGCAGAGCGGGCAGGACGAGGCGGGGGGGCCAATCGATGGTGGATTTCAGAGGGTTTGGCATACTGGCCTCCCATTACCCGTCATTGCGAGGCGACGCAGTCGCCGTGGCAAATCCAGGAGTCGCAGCCC
>CAITEF010000311.1 GCA_903891315.1 uncultured Rhodospirillales bacterium
CTGTCCATCGACCGATGCCCAATTCGCCACCGCGCCACCGACGCGCGACCACTGCGTCTTGTCGCCGACCGCGTTGGGTAGGCTGGTCCAGACCGAACGCGGTGGCACCAAGGTGGAGGCAGTGTCGGTCCCGTCGGTGGTGTAGGAGACGAGATCATCGACGGTGACGTTCTGGCCGGTGCCCCCAATGCCGGCCGAGCCGAATGTGACGTATTGCAGCGGGAAGCTGATGCCGATGCCTGCGGTGACGATGACCGTCCCGTTCAGCGCCAGTGTCACCCACCCGGCATTCGGATTGCACGACAGCGACAGCCAAAACTGGGTGTTGCCACTGACGGCGTAGGCTGAGGAGGTCGCCAGTACGGCGTTGGTCGAGTTCTGGCGGATGCGGACCGTGCCAGTGTTGTCCAGCGTGATCCGCACCCCGTCCGTTCCTTGCGCGCCGGGATGGGTCGGCGTCGCCGTGAACAGGAAGACGTTGCCCTCGCCGGTCGGAAGCGACGCCAGATACCAGCCCATGCCCAGGAACCGCGTGCCAATATTCGGCACCGACCAGATCACGCCGCTATCGCTATAGTAGCCGAGGTTGAGCGCCTTGGCGGTGACGCCGACGCCCTGGAGAGAGCGCACACCCGACGTGGTCGAGATGCTCATGAACTGCGGATAGATGATCTGCGCAGTCCACGGTTGGGCGATCTGCGTGAGATCGCCGGCGGCCCCGAATTGCTCGAAGCCGCAGGCCCATTCGAGGGTCAGAGCCAAGGCGAATCTCCTATGTCATGATCCACAGAAACGGCCGAGCCGCGGCGGCGCCACCGCCGTCGTCGCGCAAGATCTCGATCGCGACTTGCCCGAAGAAGACGCCGGACGGCCCCTGGCGAAGCACTTCCACCGTGACCTGCGTGAGCCAGGCACTGGAGGCGCGATCGGTCGTGCCGCGCAGGACCTCGAGCGTGGTCTGGCCAAGCCTGACCGGTGGCGAGGTGGTCCAGAGTGCCTCGATCGCCACCTGCCCGACGCGCGCCGGCACCGCTCCGCCGCGTAGCATTTCGATTGCCATCTGGCTGACAATAGCACTGGACGACTGCGTCGCTGAGCCGCGCAGCACCTCGACGACCGCCTGTCCGATCCGCACCGGAGAGTTGGCACCGCGAAGGACTTCCACTGCAGCCTGACCGGTCCGGAGCGGCGCTGGCCCTGATCGGAGAACCTCAGCAGCAACCTGGCTTGTCTGAAGGGGTGGCTGCGCGCTCCGCAGGACCTCAACGGCGGCCTGCGCGAGGCTCGCGCTGGTCATGAGGCGATCTTGGCGCCCGCAGTCAGGCTGTTGACGCCGCTCGCCGTCCAGGCGGCGCTCGTGCTGGGATCATTGTCAAAATAGGCGTTGAGGTAGGTGTAGGACGTGCCCGGCGCCTGCGCGCTGCCGGCCACCTCTGTGGCCCCCGACTTGAGCTGCAGCGATACTGTCCGCGAGCCGCTGTCGGATTTGCGCACCAGCGCCGAAACCTTGACGCCGGCGATGTTCGACGGCGACGAACTCAGGGAGCCGAAAGTGTAGCGATCCTCCTGGCCCACGGTGTTCGACGCGACATAGCTGAGGTCACCACCCGCTTGCGCCTGATTGATCTCGCTGAAATTCGAGGCAATGCCGGTGACC
>CAITEF010000312.1 GCA_903891315.1 uncultured Rhodospirillales bacterium
CCGAACGCCTGCCCAGCCCCTTGGGCGACACCGCCATGCATCTGGCCGTGCACCAGCAACGGGTTGATCACCGTGCCGACATCGTCGGCGACGATGTAGCGCACAATATCCGTCTTGCCGGTCTCGGGATCGACCTCGACCTCGCAGACATGGCTGCCATTGGGGAAGGTGGCGTCCTCGGTGACCACGACGGACTGCGCGACCAGCCCGATCTCGGAGCCACGAGGCAGCTTGGCGGGGATGTAGCTCGCCTTCGCCACATCCTCGATGCGGATCGTGCGGTCGGTGCCTGCGACGCGGAAATTGCCGTGATCGAACTCGATATCGATTTCGGCAGCTTCGAGCAGATAGGCCGCGATCTGCTTGCCGCGGGCGATGATCTTCTGGCTCGTGCGGTCCAACGCCTCACCGACCGCAATCGCTGAGCGCGAGCCGAACGTGCCACGACCATGTGCCACCGTGTCGGTGTCGCCCTGCACGATGCGCACCCGGTTGGGATCAAGCCCCAGCATCGAGTGGATGATCTGGCGGAAGGCGGTCTCGTGGCCCTGGCCGTGATTGTGGCTGCCGACAAACAGCGTCACGTCGCCCGAAGGGTCGAACCGGATCTCCGCCCCTTCCTCGTTGGGCTGCCGGGCGGGGCCGGCCGCGATCTCGATCGCGTTGACCAGCGACATGCCGCGCAATTTGCCAAGCGCGGCACTTTCTGCCCGCCGCGCCTCGAACCCTGCCCAGTCGGCGGCCTGGAGCACCATGTCCATGCCACGCTCGAACTCGCCGCAATCATAGGTGAAGACGAGGCCGGTCTTGAACGGCATCGCCGAGGCCGGGATCAGGTTACGCCTGCGGATCTCGACCCGGTCGAGCCCAAGTTCGCGGGCTGCCACATCGATCACCCGCTCGATGGCGTAGGTTGCCTCCGGCCGCCCCGCACCGCGATAGGGTGCGGTGGGCTGCGCGTTGGTGAACGCCCCGCGCACCTCGGCATAGATCGCGGGCGTGCGATACATCCCGGCCAGACCGCCCATATTGTTGGTGGATGAATGCGGCGTGTTGAACGCCAGATAAGCCCCCATATTGGCAACGCTGCGGATACGCAGCCCCAGAAAGTCGCCCGCCTTGGTCAGTGCGAGTTCGACCACGCTGTCATTGTCGCGCGCATGGAAATCCGACATCAGCGATTCCGAGCGTGTCGCGACCCAGCGCACCGGACGACCCACCACGCGCGCCGCCCAGAGCACGAGGGCGTGCTCCTGTGTCGGGCTGCCTTTCATCCCGAAGCCGCCGCCCATATCCGGCGAGATCAGCCGCAGTTTGGAGGCACCGATGCGCAGCGTGTGTTCGGCCAACTCGGTGCGGATCTTGTGCGGGGCCTGCACGCCAGCGGTCAGCGTGTAGAAATCCTCGTTGGGATCGTATTCCCCAATCGCCGAACGCGTCTCCATCGGGTTGGCGCTGACCCGGCTGATGCGGAAGGGCAGGGTGGTGATATGCTCGGCCCGCGCAAACGCCGCCTCGGTCATCTCACGATTGCCCTGGGTGAACAGGAAACAGAGATTGTCCGATGCCAGATCGGGCCACACGGTGGGCGCACCTGGCTGCAAGGCGGCGGAGGCCGATGTCACCGCAGGCAGCGGCTCATAATCAATCTCCAGCAACTCGGCGGCGTCCTGCGCCTGCGCCAACGTCTCGGCAACGACGACGGCCACTGCATCGCCCACGAATTTCGCAGCCCCGATCGCCAGCGGGCGATAAGGCGGGCGCGGCATCGGGCGGCCATCCGGCAGATGGCGCTGCACGACGGTCTTGAAATCACCCAAGCCCGCCGCGTCCTGATCGGCCCCGATCAAGACGGCGAGCACGCCGGGTGCTGCTTTGGCTGCGGTGGTGTCGATGCTGCGAATCAACGCCGAGGCATAGGGCGAGCGAACGACGACCATCTGCGCCATGCCCGGCTTGCGGAAATCCGACACGTAGCGGCCGGCGCCGCGCAGCAGACGGAAATCCTCTACCCGACGGACCTCCGCACCGATGCCAATGCCCGCGACTTGTTCAGCCATTCTTTGTTCCTCAAGACCTCTGGTAGGGTGTCAATTCCGGAGGAATTGGACCACTCACGCCAGCCCAAAAGATGCAATTCCTGCGGAATTGGCACCCTACGCAGAAATATCTTCCAGACGCCGATTGCGCGTCTCGATCATCATGGACGACGCGCCCATGCCCAAAATAGCAATACCCACGAACAGCAGGAACACCGTGGCCACCCCGCCGAGATCGAGCATGTAGGCCACCACGGTTGGACCCACCGCCGAAGACAGACGCAGCCACGAGGTCGCCACGCCGGTCCCGATGGCGCGCATCCGGGTGGGGTAGATTTCCGGTGTGTAGAGATACAGCACCGCGTTGATCGAGCCGATCAGCCCATAGCTCAGCGTGGCGAGGATGATCACCATCGTCACATCACCGGTGAACAGCCCGGCCAGTGTTCCCATCAGCACCGCGCCCAACCCGAAGGCTGCCATCATCCATTGCTTGCGACCCACCCGGTCGATCAGCAACGCGGCGGCGAGCAGAAGGGCCACCTGGGCCACATTGGTCATTGACGCTGCCCGCAGGGCCTCTTTCAGTGGGAGCTTGTAGACCGTGCTGAGCAGTGTGGGCATCCAGTTGTTGAGGCTGTTGGCGATCATGTAGGCGCTCGCCCACAGCGCCCAGACCACCAGCGTGCGCATCCGGAACTGTGCTGCGAGCAGTTCGGCCCATCGGCCAGATCGGCGCGGCACCGCCACCGCCTGTGGTGTGACGACCGGATCGGGCAGCGGGCCTTTCGCAGCTCGTTCCATGCTGGAGACGATGGCCTCCGCATCCGCCATGCGACCACGCCCGATCAGCCAACGCGGTGATTCCGGCAGCAGCAACAGGCTGCAGGCAATGACAATCCCTGGAATACCGCCGACAAAGAACATCACCTTCCAGCCGAACTCGGGCACCAGCAGCGCTCCCGCTTGCCCTGCCGCCATCAAGCCGATGGGGAAGATCATTTCATAGAGCAGGAAGAACTTGCCGCGTCCGCGCGCCTTGGAAAGCTCGCTGATATAGACGGCCGCGACCGGCATTTCGCCGCCGACGCCGATGCCTTGTATGAAGCGACAGATGAACAGCGAGTCGAAATCCCAGGCGAATGTGCAGGCGAGACTCATCACCGCAAAAATCGCCGTCGCTGCCGCCGCACAGCGCACCCGACCGTAGCGCTCGGCGAGCCAGGAGAACAGCAGGGCTCCGAGCAACTGCCCGATATAGCTCGATGAGATCATCAGCCCGATTTGCGGCTTGGCGATGTGCCACAACGGGACCAGCACCGGCAGCACGAAGGCGATGGAGAGGGCGTTGAAGGCGTCGAAGAACGTGGCGGAGCCCATCACCAGACGGGCGGTGACGTGCCAGCGTGAGCTGGGCACGCGTTCCATGCGTGCCACCAAGAGTGCTGCTTGGCTGTCATTGGCCGCGACTTTTGCGTCGTCGTTCATTGTTGATTCCTCCCCAACGTTCATTTCGTCATTGCGAGCGACGCGAAGCAACCCAGGAATCGTAGGCCGGCATCGTGCCCCCTGGGTTGCTTCGCGTCGCTCGCAATGACGGGTGGAAAATCACGCCGCCTGAAACGCCGGATAGCTTGCCGGGGCCGAGCCTGGCTTGTCGAGATCGCAGCCCCAGGCGTCGTAGCCATAGAGCCAGGACGGATCGTCGCTGCCGCCGCTCATCCAGGTATTGGCCGAGCTGATCGCCTGGATCGCCGTGGTGCGCGGCTTGCGGTGTGCCTCGAAACGGTTGAGCGCCTTCTCGATGCTGGGGATTTCGATCCCTTCCAGGCAGCGCGCCAGCACGGCGGCGTCCTCAATGGAGGTCGCAGCACCCTGCGCCATGTAGGGAGTCATCGGATGGCAGGCATCGCCGATCAGCACCACGCGGCCTTGGCTCCAATGCGGCAGCGGCGCGCGCTCCAGGATCGCCCATTTGTGGCAATCAGGGGTGGCGTCGAGCACCATGCGGACTTCCTCGTGGAACCCGGCATAGGCCTCGCGCAGCTCATTCACATCACCCTTGGCGGACCAGGATTCCTTGGTAATCCATTCGGCTCCCTCGGGGACGGAGGTGACGAAATACAGCTCCGAGCGGTCGCGGCGGGTGTAGTAGATAACGATGTGGCGATCCGTGCCCCACCATTTGGTGCGCGAGACCGAGATCGGTTTCGGCATAAGATCGGCCTTGAACACCGCGCGATAGGCGATGCGGCCGCGATGGATCGGCTTGTCTGGGCCGACGATGATGTCGCGCACCAGCGAGTGCACGCCGTCCGCACCCACCACCAGATCAGCCTCAGCCGTGGTGCCGTCAGCGAAACGCAGCGTGACCGGGCCACCGTTCTGGTCGAGGCCGACGAGTTTCTTGTTGAGTTGGATATGCTCCATCGGCACGACCGAGCACAAAGCCTCGTGCAGATCGGCGCGGTGCATGCACAGGAAGGGAGCGCCATAGAGATCCTCCGGCATCGGCAGCTCACGCTTGACCTCGCCGGTGTCCCCGATGCGGTTGAGATGCGAGTAGGGGGCGAAAGCGATCTCCTTCAGCCGTTGCTCGACACCGATGCCGCGCAGCACCTTCATCGAATTCGGCAGCATCTGAATGCCCGCGCCGATCCGACCGAACGCATGCGCCTGCTCATAGACGGTGACATCCATCCCGGCATTGCGCAGTGTGCCCGCTGCCGCCATGCCGCCCATGCCGGCCCCGATGATGGCGATCCGTGGTGTGCCCATGGCGATGTCTCCCCGTTCAAGTTGAATCTGCTTTCGGACATTATATCGAGCCCGGCGCAGATGCCAAACTTGTTTATCAACGGATCAAAACCCGAATTCCAGTCCGCCAGAAGATTTATTCGCGTTTCTCTGGGTGGAACCTCATTCAACCGATTGCGCTCCCCCTGCATGAATGCGCTAGGCTGCCTGTTAGCGATCCCGCCGATAGAGCGGGACGAAGAATCAAGGGGAGATAACGCCGTGGGTTATATGAATCTCACTCATATCAAGTCTCTGGCCTTCGCAGCGGGGCTGTTGGCCTCAGTGGCGGTGGTGCAGCCTGCGATGGCGCAGTCCAAACACTACTCGTTCGGCTACGACCAGCCGCACACCACCGGCTACGGCGTGGTTGGTGACGTGTTCAACGCCAAGCTGATGGAACTCAGCAAAGGCACGATGCAGATCGATCAGTTCCCTGGCGCGCAGCTCGGCCAAGAGCCGCAGATGCTGCAGAAGATCCAGACCGGCGATATCGATTTCATCATCAGCTCGACCGCCAATGCCGCCACCGTCGCTCCGGAATCGGGCATGTTGTCGGTGCATTATATCTTCAAATCCGAAGCCCATCTGATCAAGGCGCTGGGCAATCCGGAATTGACCAAGGCAGTACGCGCGATGTTCGCCGAGAAGGTGCAGGGAGCCCATGTGCTGACCATGTCCACGCTGGGTTTGCGTGACATGTACGCCAAGAAGCCAATCCGCACGCTGGCAGATATCAAGAACCTCAAGGTCCGCGTTCAGGCGACGGCCACCGAGGATGCGATCTTCCCGGCCTATGGCGCGCAGACCGTGCATATGCCGTTCGGCAGCGTCTACACCTCGCTGCAGACCGGCGTGGTGGACGTGGCGGAGAACGGCGTGAATGTCTACGCCGCCAACAAGCATTACGAAGTGGCCCCCGTGCTGAACATGACTGAGCACGAAGCCAATTGTTCGGTGGTTTGGGTGTCCGACAAAGTGTGGAACAGCCTCACCCCTGAACAGCAGGGCTGGGTGCAGGCAGCGGCTGACGAGGTCTCAAAGGTTGAGCCCGCCAAGGCGATTGAGCTTGAGCATGAAAGCTCGGCCAAGCTGAAGAAGCTGGGCGTTCAGGTGGTCGAAGACGTCAAGAAGGCCGAATTCATCGCCATCGCCAAGCCGATGCAGGACGAGATCGCCAAGGGTCTCGGCCCGAATGCGGTGAAGATCCTCGCCGTCGTCCGCGCGAGCGAATAAGCCTGCCATGACCGAACTCGTGATTTCGCGTGACCGCCACCTCAAGTGGCGGTCACTGGACGGTGTGGAGCGCGTGTTGATGATCCTTTGCGGGATCTTCCTGGCTGCGTTTGCCACCTCGGTCTTCTTCGACGTGCTGACCCGCGAGTTGGGCGCACCCTGGCTGTGGCTGCAGGAGGTGACGAGCGCCTTCTTCACCTATGGAATCTTCTGCGGCACGGCGGTTGCGGTGCGCAGGCAGGATCATCTGCAGCTCTCGGCGCTGACTGAGTTGATGCATGGGCGGATGCGGACAATCTTCGAGACTTCCAACCGCGTGGTCATCTTGCTGGTTGGCGCTGGGATGGTGGTGTTTGGCTGGCAAAACTTCCTGCAGGGATTTCACTCCTTCCGCATGCCGTCAATGACTCCGATTGCCTATCTCTACTGGCCGATCCCGGTCTGCGGTCTGTTCATCATCCTGTTCAGCGTCGAGCAGATCGTGAACGGTTTGAAGAACGGCTACGAGGGTCATCCCGAATCCCCACGCGGCACCGGAGGTCACTGACATGGTGCCTGAGAGCGCGCTCATCCTGACCATCATGACTTTGCTGGTCCTCACGCTTGGCTATCTCGGCGTGCCGGTGGCGTTCAGCCTAATGGCGGGCGTGATGGTGGGCACCGCAATGGTGCCGATCACCTATCAATCGATGATGGGCCAATTGTTCAACGGCATCGATTCAGAAGCACTGATGGCGATCCCGTTCTTCCTGCTGGTCGGTGAATTGATGACATCAGCCAATGTTGTCATTCGCATCGCCGAACTCAGCCAGGCCCTTGTCGGCCATGTGCGCGGTGGCTTGGCACAGGTGACGACGGTGTTTTCGATGTTCTTCTCCGGCATGTCCGGCTCTTCCTCGGCTGACGTTGCGGTGTTGTCGCGCACCATGGCCAAGCCGATGGCAGCCGAGGGGTATTCACCGGAATTCGTGGCTGCCTTGATCGCTGCCGCCTCGACCATCGCAGCCTTGGTGCCGCCGTCGATCATGGCGGTGGTCTATGGGGCCATCGGCAATGTCTCGATCGCGGGACTCTTCCTCGGCGGCATTGTGCCGGGGGTGATGATCGCGTTGGGGCTGATGATCTATGCCTATTTCTTCGGCCCCACCGGCTTCAAGCGACCCCGCGCGACATTCCGGCAATTGACCAATGCGGCGGGTTCGGCGGCATTGCCGTTGATGATTCCATTCATTCTGCTCGGCGGCATCTTGTCGGGCTTCTTCACGCCGACCGAAGCAGGCGTGATTGCGATTGTCTATATCATCGCCGTGGTGATCCCGATCCTGCGCCCCGGCCATCTCAAGTTCATGTGGCGCGACTTTGTCACCGCCGGTCTGGTGTTCACCCTGCCGCTGATCACGATTGCGGCGGCCTCGGATTTCGGCTGGCTGCTCGCTTATCTGCGCGGGCCGATTGTGGTGGCGGGCTGGATTGAGCATGTAGCGGGCACCGACCCGTATGCGATTATGTTCGCGCTGGTGGTGGTGTTCACCATCGTGGGCGACTTCATCGAGCCGATCCCGGCAATCATTATCTTCATGCCGGTGGTCAACCAACTTACCGAGGCGGCAGACATCAAGCCGGTGCATATGGGTGTGGTGCTGATTGTCACGCTGGCGTTCGGATTGATCACCCCGCCTTACGGGTTGGCGCTGCTGATGGCGTCGAAATTCGTCAATGTGCGGTTTGCTGCGGCCTTGCGGGCCTCGGTGCCAATCTACGTGATCTTCTTTGTCACGATTGCGGTGTCCATCTTCTTCCCCGACCTGATCCTGTATCTGCCGAAACTGCTGTTTCCGGAATCGGTGGGGTGTTTCAAGGGGCCGAGCGGGGGTTATATTTGCCCGTAGACGGATAAGATGGGGAAACGACAATGAAACGCCGCTCGCTGCTTGCCGCCCCGTTCTTGCTCGCTGCTACCAGCGCCCGCGCGGCGGTGCCCGAGATCCGCTTCGCGCGGCAATTCTCGATGGGCTATCTGCAGTTCAACGTGATGGAGCATCACCGGCTGATCGAGAAACACGCCACCGCGTTGGGCCTGCCCGAGGTGAAGGTCAGTTGGGTGACGTTCAACGGGCCGGATGCGATGAATACCGCCCTGTTGTCGGACTCTGTGGACGTGGTCTCCGGCGGTATTCCGGGCCTTGTCACGTTCTGGGCGCGCACGGCGGGCACGGCGCAAGAGGTGCGTGGTATCTCGGCCCTCTCCTCGCAGCCCTGCCTGCTCAACACGCGCAATCCGGCGCTCAAGACCATCGCCGACCTTGGGCCGAATGATCGCATCGGGCTGCCCTCGGTGAAGGTGTCGATCCAGGCCGTAATCCTGCAGATGGCCACCGCGAAGCTGTTCGGGCGCGAGAACTACACGAAATACGACGATTTGACGGTGGCGATGTCGCCGCCCGATGCCACCATTGCGGTGCTCAGCGGGTCGAGTGAGGTTGATTGCGCCTTCTCGGTGCCGCCTTATCAGGCGCAGCAACTGCAAAAGGCGGGGGTTCACACGTTGCTGAATTCCTTTGACGTCGCGGGACCACATTCCTTCACGCTGGCCTGGGCGAAGGCGAAGTTCCGTCAGGAGAACCCGGTGCTCTACAAGGCGCTGATGGCGGCGCTGCGCGAGGCGACCGAGATGGTCAACGCCGACAAGCGCGCGGCGGCGGCGCTGTGGCTGGACGACACCCATTCCAAGCTCGATCTCGGTTTCGTCGCCGATGTGGTGTCCGCCCCGCAGGTCAGCTGGACGATGGCCCCACAGGCGACGCTCGCCTTTGCGAGATTCATGCATGACGCGGGCAGCATCAAGCGGGTGCCGGAGAGTTGGCGCGAGATGTTCTTCCCCGAGGTGCAGGATTTGGCGGGGAGTTAGGCGGGATGGGTTTGGGTTGAAACTTGACGACCTCAAACCGTCATTGCGAGCGAAGCGTGGCAATCCAGGAATCACACGCTCGGCTCTACGACTTCTGGATTGCGACGTCGCTCCGCTTCTCGCAATGACGAGTCAGCCAAAGACGGTTTGAGGTGGTTAGCCTGGGTAGCGCTTGTCGAACTCCGCCTGGAAATACGCTGCCAACCGCTTGTAATGCCGCCTTGGCTTGAGACCGACGAAATGGCCGAAGGTGGTGCTCAGCCGGTCCCAGCCCTTCAGCGGGTTTGGCACACCAGCAATCGAGCCCTTCGGCTTGCGGATGGTGGCAATCCCGCGCGCCGGGTCGAAGACGATCCCGAAGGCGCGCCAGGTGGAGATCATCCAGGTGTTCTCGCCGAATTTGGCGGGCGTGCCGTCGATCCCGGCAAAGGCCATCCAGAAGCCGATATACAGTTCGTCGGTGTGCGCCGGTTTGCCGCGATGCGTCGTCACTTGCAGGACGTCGCGGCGGCGGAGGTAGAAATCGCACAAGCCCTCGAAGAACGCCTTCGCGTCGGGGGAGTTGTCGAAGGTGAATGCGCCCGAATGCACCTTGACGAAATACGGTGCTTTCTCCTGGGCGACGATGGTCGCCAGATCAGCGCCCTTCCACTCCCCGGTCACGCCGCGATGGCCCGCGATGGTGAAATATTGCTGGCGGGAGAGCTCCCAATACCGATCCACATCGTTCTTCAGCAGATAGCAATCCGCGTCGATGAACATCGTCCGCTGATAGGGCGAGAGCGGGAAGACGCGAATTTTGTTCATCACGCCCGCGTAGTCCGGGTCTTTGCTCATCAGGGCAAAATCGTCGAACAGGCGATGGTCGCGCGGGCTGAACACGGCGTCGCTGTCGTGGACGATGCAGACACGGCGGCCCGGGTCCATCACCTTGAGCGAGGCGGCGAGGTTACGCGCCATGTCCATGTAGATGGTGGAGCCGGTGGCGAGAATGAGATAACCTTCACCGTCCATCGCCGCATTCTTCCTCGTTGGCATCAGCGAAGGTTTAGGCTCACGCCATCTCGAAATCAAACCGCGCGGTCGCGGCAAATGCCGGATCGAACACGCGGTCGGCCATCACCTGGCAGCGCTTGATCAGGCGGTGCTCATCGGGCCGATAATCCGGGATCGCGTTGTGCAGCGTGCTCAGATCGTCCCAGATCAGGATATCGTTCTCGGTCCAGCGATGCGTGAAGCGGTATTTCGGCTGAAGTTGATGGGCGAACAGACATTCCAGCATCGCGTCGCTCTCGGCGCGGTCCCAGCCATCGATGAACATCGTGTAGCCGGGGTTGGCGTAGAGAATGCGCCGACCGGTCACCGGATGGCGCAGCACCATTCTCTGCGACACCGGTGGTTTTTTCGCGCGCTGTTCCGGGCTGAGGGGGGCGCGGGTTGAGCCGGGGCGGGCGCGCATGGCTTCCCAGAATTTGTTGAAATCATGCGTGGCGGTGGCGGCCTCGATTTTTGCCTTCACATCGTCGGGAAGATCGTCATAGGCGGCATACATGTCGGCGAACTCGGTTGATCCCAATGCCACGCCGTCGCGGCGCGGAATCACGAGGCCGTAGAGCACGTTGGCGAATGCGATCTCGGCGGAATAGGACATGTCGGTGTGCCAGTCCTGCCCGGCATCGGAGAGGCCAATCGGTTTGCCGTCACGGATGATGTTGGACAGGATCATCACCTCGGGGTGTTCCGGCTCCTGAAACGCGCCGGCCACATTGATCTCCAATGAGCCGAAGCTGGCGGCGAAGGCCTTCAGTTCGGCGGGGAGGAGGTGCTGGTCGGGGAAGCGCAATGCACCGAATGTGGCCAGCGCGCCGAGCAGCATTGCGGCCTGATCCGCGTTGAGCGTCTGCGACAAGTCCACGCCGAGCACATCCGCCCCAAGCGAGGCGTTATGTCGGCGGAACCTCATTGTCCGACCGCCTGCTTGGCGAGTGCCACCACCTCCGGCGGCTGGCTGTAGATATCGGCCAACCGCTTCTCGACTTCCTGCGCCGTCACCGGAGCGACATCGAGGCCTAGTTTGTCGGCTTCGGCGCGGAACTCGGCACTGTTCACCGTGTCCAGGAAGGCCTTGCGCAGTGCGGCCAGACGGTCAGCGGGGAGGCCCGGCGGGGCGGTGAACGGGCGGGCCATCGCCTGGGTGGCGAGGATCAGCGACAGGGCAGCGCGCTTCTTCGGATCGGTCAACTTGTCGAGCATTTGCGGGGCTTGGATCTGATCGTCGCCACCGGCCGAGGCCTTCACCAGGATGTTGATCTTGTGGCCATCAATCCAATCCCGGTGCCGCCCGAGCAGACTCGACCAGGACAGGCCGCAGAACCCATCGAGTTCACCGCGTTCGAGGGCGAGCGCCATCTCGTTGTTGCCGGGATAGCCGGTGACGAGGCGCAGATTGGAGCCGAACAGCGTCTTGAGAATGCTGGCATACACGTCCGGATCCGACCCGTTGGCCTGACCGCCCATGCGGGCCTGCTTGGTCATCAGATCGTCCCAGGTCTTGATCGGGGAATCCGCCCAGGAGACGCACAGAGAGCTGTCGGAGGTGACAGAGCCAAGCCAGGAGAATTTCTGCGGATCGAATTTCGCACCGCTGAACAGCGGCTCCAGCACCACCGAGCGGCCGAACGTGCCGAAGGTCGCACCGTCTTTGGGGGCGATGGAGGCGAGATAGAGAGCGGCTTTCAGGCTGCCTGCGCCGGTCATGTTCTGTGGCACCACGGTGGGGCTGCCCGGCATGTGGTCGGCGAAGAAGCGCGACAGCAGACGGGCGTAGAGGTCGTAACCGCCGCCGACGCTGTAGCCGATGATCACGTTGACGGTCTTGCCGGTGTAGAAATCCGACACCGGATCTGCCTTGGCTGCACCCGACAGGCCGAGGGTCAAAAGCCCGGCCAATGCTGTCTTCAGAGTCCGCATGTTCATCTTGAAGCCCCCCGCTTCTGATTTTTCTTCGTTCTACACCAATCCGGTCGCCGCGCGCAGCCAGGGCCAGACATCGCCGACGACGGCATCCGGCCAAGGAGTCGAGAATATCCGGTCGAACACCAGCCAGAAGGCCAGGCTCATCACCACGCTCAGCGATGCCGCCCGACTCGCCCGCTCGCCGAATCCGCGCCACGCCACAAAGAACATGGCAACCGCCAGCCCCGGCAACACGCCGATGACCGTCGCGAGTGCCAGGGTGCCCCCAAGCCAAGCGAAGAACCGCCACGCCCGCGCGCGATGCAGCGCATCCTCGGTCTCCACCTTACCCTCGCCAGGCGCAAGGACAGGCCCATGGCCGACGGCGAGGCCGAGTTCGAGCGCTAGGTCCTGTTTCGTCCGCTTGCGCGCGAAGACTTCGGTGAGAAAGACGCCGGTGCCGAACAGCAAGGCGGCCCCGGCGGCTGCCAGGGGCACGATCTGCGCGTGGTCCGGCCAGTCGAACGAGAGCCAGACCAGATAGATGGTGACGGCGAGGATCAACGACGTGAACCCGGCATTCCAGCTCCAACGCGGCTCCACCCGACCACGCGCCAGCGCCTGCCGGTTGGTCAGGATGCGCCATGTGGCGGAGACGACCGGGCGCAGGATCACGAAGGCAGAGCCCGCCAGAACCACCGCCACCACCGGGCGGGTGAGAGCCGACCAGCCAAAGAGCTGCGTGCTGATGAACAAATAGCGCTCGAACAGGCTGCCGAGCACGAGCCCCAGGATCAGCGGCGGGCGTGGCCAGCCGAGCTGTTTCATCGCCCAGCCGAGGGCACCGAAAATGCCCAGTGAATACAGATCGCCCCAACTCTGGCTGCCGTCGAACGCGCCGAGCAGAATGATCGCCAGCACCGAAGGGACCAGCAAGCCCACCCGAATGCGGGCGAGTTGCGCGAACAAGCCGGACGCTGCAAGGCAGATCAAGGCACCCATGATGTGCGACAGGGTGAGTGTCCAGACGATGGAGTAGGTCACGTCCAGATGCTTGGTCAGCATGTCGGGGCCGGGCTGGAAGCCGTGCAGCAGGAAGGCGGAGAGCAGCAAGGCCATTGAGGCTCCGGCGGGAACCCCAAACGCAATCGTCGGCACAAGATGGCCGCCTTCCTTGGCGTTGTTGGAGCTCTCGGCGGCGATCACGCCGCGCACGTCGCCATGGCCGAAATTTTCGGTGTTCTTCTCGGTCTGCAAGGCGTGGCCGTAAGCGATCCAGTCGATCACGGCCGAGCCGATGCCGGGGATGGCACCCAGCAACGCGCCGAGGGCGGAGCAGCGCAGGATGAGTTTCCAGGATTTCAAGGCGTCCCGCACGCCGTCCCATTGGGTGGAGGCGGCCATCAACTCGCTTGGGCTGCCTTTGAGGAAATTCCGCCGCACCGCCATCTCGGCCAGTTCCGGCACCGCGAAAAGTCCGAGAGTTGCGGGCACCAGCGGCAGATGATCCCAGAGATAGAGCGTGTCGAAGGTCCAGCGCTGTGTGCCGGTCTCTGGATCGGAGCCGACCATCGAGAGCATCAATCCCAGCGAGGCGGCGGCGAGACCTCGCATCGGGGCCTTGCCGGAGAGCACGGCGACCATCGAAAGGCCGAAGATGCAGAAGGACAGCAATTCGGCCGAACCCAGATAGAGCACCAGCGGGCGCAGGATCGGGATCGCAAGGCCGAGCACCAAGGCGCCGAAAATTCCGCCCGCGAGCGAGGCGGCGTACCCGGCGCCGAACGCGCGTGCCGCCTTGCCTTGCTGCGCCATCGGATAGCCGTCGAGCACCGTGGCCGCCGCCCCCACGGTGCCAGGGACGCCGAACAGCACGGCGGGGATGAAGTCCGAGACGGTGGTGACGGAGGCCATGCCCAGCAGCAACGCGAAGGCGGAGGGGGCGTCCATGTGGTAAGTGAACGGGATCAGCAGGGCCAAACCGACAATGCCGCCAAGGCCGGGGATGACGCCGAGTGCCAAGCCGATCAGCACGCCGCCGAACATGATGGCGAGGCGGGCCGGCTCCAAAATCAGCAGAAGCGCGTGATAGGCGGCGTCTAGCATGAGGGGGTGCCCGTTCGGGTCATGTGGTTGGTTTCTCTCCCAAGTTTAGGTGTTATTTCTTCTATCGTCATTGCGAGGAGGGAACCGACGAAGCAACCCAGGAGTCATTTTGCGGCTCTCCTGGGTTGCTTCGATACTGCGTTCCTCGCAACGACGGGAGGACTAAAGCCCGTAAGCCCGCTTTGCCTTCCGCACCAGATAATCGAAATTCACTTGGAACTGATCCGGCCGCGTGACCTTGTGGCGCAGGGCGAGC
>CAITEF010000313.1 GCA_903891315.1 uncultured Rhodospirillales bacterium
GAAGGCGATCCCGGCGCGTTGCGGGTGGTGGAAGGCGTGCGTCGGATGGCGGAGAATCTGCCGCTGGATATCGTGGCCAAGGTGCTGGTCCAACGCGCGACGATCACCCGCGAATTCCAGATGTTCCTTGACCGCTACCCGATCCTGCTGGCCCCGGTCTCGGGCGCGCTGCCCTTCCCGGATCAGGAAGACATGAAGAGTGTCGAGGCATTCCACGCCGTGCTGGAAGCGCAGATCCTGCAAACCGGCCTGCCTTTGATGTCGCTGCCGGGCCTGACCGTCGCCACCGGCTTGGTCGGACGCACCCCGGTTGGCGTGCAGTTGATCGGCCAACGGTATCGCGAGGATATGCTGATCGAGGCCGGTGCGGTGATCGAGGCGGGCGGGATGCCGCCTTCGCCGATTGATCCGTTTATGGGGTGAGATGCTTCGGCACTGAACTTGCAGCGCTCTCGGCGGAATGACCCGCCGGGAGCTGATGATGTCCCTTCGCCGCCGAACCCTCATGCAAGCTGCCGCCGCCACGCTTGCAGCCCCCTCGATCAGCCGTGCCCAATCCGGCAGCACGCTGAAATTCGTCCCCTACGCCGATCTGGCGGTGCTCGACCCGATTCTGACGACCAACTACGTCACCCGTGTTCACGCCACCGCCGTCTTCGACACGCTCTATGGCCTGGACGAAAAACTCACCACCCGCCCGCAAATGGCCCAAGGCCATGTCACCGAGGATGAAGGCAAAACCTGGAAAATCACCCTGCGCGAAGGGCTGAAATTCCATGACGGCGCGCCGGTGCTGGCGCGCGACGTGGTGGCGAGCCTGATCCGCTGGTCCAAGCGCGATGCGTTCGGCGGCGCGTTGTTCGCCGCCACCGACGAGATCTCAGCGCCGTCGGACCGCGTCATCCAATTCCGTCTCAAACGCGCCTTCCCCATGCTGCCGGAAGCACTCGGCAAGCCCACCTCCTACTACCCCGCCATCATGCCCGAACGCCTCGCCAGCCTGCCGGCCACCACGCAGGTCAAAGAGATGATCGGCTCCGGCGCCTATCGCTTCATCGCCGAGGAACGCGTGCCCGGCGCGCTCGCCGTCTACCGGAAATTCGAGGGCTACGTGCCGCGCCCCGAGCCCGCCTCCTTCACCACTGGCGGCAAGATTGCCCATTTCGACCGCATCGAGTGGCGCACCATCGCCGATGCGGGCACGGCGGCGGCTGCCTTGCAGGCCGGTGAGGTCGATTGGTGGGAGCAGCCCAACATCGATCTGCTGCCGCTGCTGCGCAAATCCGGCAAGATCAAGATCGAAGTGATCGAGACCGCGGGCCTGATCGGCCAGATCCGCTTCAACCACCTCGTTGCCCCCTTCGACAACCCGGCCTTCTGCCGCGCTTTGCTCGGGGCCGTCGATCAGCGCGAGATGATGACGGCGGTGGCCGGCAACGAGCCCGGAATCTGGCGGGACCGCGTCGGCATCTACACCCCTGGCACGCCGTCGGCGAGCGAGGCGGGGATGGAGATTCTCACCTCCAAGCGCGACCTCGCGGCGGTGAAAAAGCAGATCGAGGCGTCGGGCTACAAGGGCGAAAAGATCGTCCTGCTGGCAGGCACCGACGTGCCGCGCATCAGCGCGATCTGTCAGGTGATGGCCGATGTGTGCCAGAAGCTCGGCCTCAATCTCGACTATGTCGCCACTGACTGGGGCACCGTCATCCAGCGCATTCTCAGCCAGAAGCCGGTGGCCGAGGGTGGTTGGAGTATGCACGGCATCTTCTCCGGCGGTCTCGATCTCGCCTCCCCGGCCTATCATCTCGCCGCCCGCGGCAATGGCAAGGCGGGCGTGCCGAGTTGGCTGACCGATCCGAAACTCGAAGAACTGCACGATGCCTGGTTCGTCGCCCCCGATTCCGCCGCCCAGGCGAAGATTGCCGCCCAGATGCAGGAAGAGGCGCTCGCGGTCGGGGCTTATGTGCCGTGCGGGCTGTATTACCAGCCGACGGCGTATCGGTCGGATCTCTCCGGCATGCTCAAGGGATTGCCGCAATTCACCGGGCTGCGACGCGCATAATGCGGGCTTTAGAAACAAACCGGAACGTTTGAGTCACAGTTTCACGCTCGACCCAAAGTGGCTTTGAATTTTTCCCAGGCCCGTTCCTTCGCCTTCTCCCGCCGCGCCCAGGTGGCAACCCCACGCGGCAGTGGCGGGAAGAACGGCGCAGGCTTGGGCCGAGGTTTTCTCGGCGCGCGCGGTTTTGGCGGGCGAGGGGGAGTCGGCACCCAGCACAATTCATCGACGCCAAGTGCCCGCAGCAGCGGCCGCAGCACGCGCCGCGCCTGCGGGAACTGCTCCAGCATCGCCACCATCTCAGGCTCGGTCTGCAACAGATGTACGAGTTGGCTGCGATAGCCCATCGCCCGATACCCGCCCGGCCCCACCAGCCAACCGAATTTCCGAGGCAACACCACCTTCGCCGCCGTTCGTGGGGCGGGTCCTTGACCCGCCACGTCACGATCACCAACCTCCGAAATCACCCTCTCCCGCGGCGTCCCCGTCCGAAGCGTCCCCGCGCGATACCGCACCAACATCCGCTCGATCTTGCCGAAAATCCGCCCGGTGCGCGTCCACAACAGCAGC
>CAITEF010000314.1 GCA_903891315.1 uncultured Rhodospirillales bacterium
CGGCGGCGCGGGCGGCGCGGAGATAATCGACATGACCCTGGAAATAGGGCGCGTCGGTGAGCACGGACAGACAGGTCGCCCCTGCCGCCTCATAGGCGCGGGCGAGGCCGACCGGGTCAAAATCCGGGCGGATCAGCCCGCCGGAGGGGGAGGCTTTCTTGATCTCGGCGATCAGCGCGAAGCGGTCTGACGCGGTGTGGACAAGTGCACGGGCGAAGCCACGTGGCGGGCTGGCGGCCTTGGCCTGGGCGCGGATGGCTTCGAGCGATGTCGAAAACTTCCGTCGCGCGGTCTCGATGCGCGTGTCCGCGCAGATACGGGCGAGCGCGTCGCTGTCGGAGATCACATTCGGGCTCATGCGGTTTCCCGGATCAAGGCGTCGAGCGCCGATTGCGCGGCCCCGCTATAGATGGAGTGCGCGGCCATCGCCACACCGTCTTTGATGGTGAAGGCGCGCCCGGCGACCACCAAGGCGGCTCCGGCATTGAGCAGCACGGTGTCGCGATAGGCGTTGGACTCGCCCGCCAGCACGGCGCGCAGGGCGGCGGCGTTGGTTTCGGCGTCGCCGCCGATAATGGCGGAGATCGGCGCGGGGTCGAGGCCGACTTCTTCGGCGTGCAGGGTGAATTCGATCAGATTGCCGTCATGCAGCCGGACGATCTGGTTTTCCCCCGCCAGCGTGAGCTCGTCGAGCCCCTGGCCGTGGACGATCATCGCATCCGTCGTGCCGAGATTGCGCAAGGCTTCGGCCATCGGGCGCAGCCAGCGCGGATCGTAGACTCCGGTAAGCTGGCGCTTGACGCGGGCGGGATTGGCCATCGGGCCAAGCAGATTGAAGATCGTCCGCGTGCCGAGTTCCACGCGCACACCAGCGGCATGGCGCAAAGCGGCGTGGTGGCGCGGGGCGAACATGAAGGTGCAGTTGGTGCGGGCGAGAATGGTGGAGAGCCGGTCAATCGGAACGTCGACATTCACGCCCAGCGCGGTCAGCACATCCGCCGCCCCGGAGCGCGAGGACAGCGCGCGGTTGCCGTGCTTGGCCACAGGGACGCCCAAACCGGCCAGCACGAAGGTGACGGTGGTGGAGACGTTGTAGGTGCCCGCATTGTCGCCGCCAGTGCCGACGACGTCGATGGCGCCCTCGGGGGCTTCAATGGCGGTCATCCGGGCGCGCATCGCCTGCACGGCACCCGTCATCTCCTCCACCGTCTCGCCGCGCACCCGCAGCGCCATCAGCAGCCCCGCGATCTGCGCAGGCGTTGCTTCGCCGGCCATGATGATGCCGAACGCCTCCTCAGCCTCGGGGACATTCATCGTCTCGCCTTGGGCGAGGCGGGCGAGGATGGGTTTGAGGTTGCCGCTCATTTACGCGGCCTTCGCGGGCGCGTTGGAGCCATGGGCGATGTTGAGGAAGTTCTTCAGGATCTGATGGCCATGCTCGCTGGCGATGCTTTCCGGGTGGAACTGCACGCCGTGCACGGCCATGGTTTTGTGTTGCAACCCCATGATAATGCCGTCTTCCGTCCACGCCGTCGCCTCCAGGCAATCCGGCAGGGTGCGCGGGTCGACGGTGAGCGAGTGATAGCGCGTCGCGTTGAACGGGCTGGGCAGGCCGGCGAAGACGCCCTGCCCTTCGTGCGTGACTTCACTGAGTTTGCCGTGAATCGGCGCCGGC
>CAITEF010000315.1 GCA_903891315.1 uncultured Rhodospirillales bacterium
ATCCGGGCGAATTCTCACCGGCCAATTCCATCGAGGCGGTGATCTGGGTTGCCGTCGGCGGGCGTGGCACGCTGGTCGGCGCGGTGTTGGGTGCTGTGCTGGTCAACGCGGGCAAGACCTTCTTCACCGGCGCGTTCCCGGAGATCTGGCTGTTCGCGCTGGGGCTGCTGTTCATCCTGGTGACATTGCTGCTGCCGAAGGGCGTGCTGGGGCTGTTCGGCAAGAACGAGGGGAGCAAGTCATGACCATCGGCGCAGTGTCAGACTCGCTGCTCTATCTCAGTGGCGTCTCGGTCAGTTTTGACGGCTTCAAGGCGATCAACAGCCTCTCGCTGGTGTTGGCGCCGGGGGAGATGCGCGCCGTGATCGGGCCCAACGGCGCGGGCAAGACGACGATGATGGACATCATCACCGGCAAAACCCGCCCCGATAGCGGGCAGGTGATTTTCGGTGCGGAAACCGACCTCACCAAACTTGATGAACCCGCGATAGCCGCGCTCGGAATCGGTCGGAAATTCCAAAAGCCGACCGTCTTCGAGCAGCACACTGTGTGGGACAATCTGCTGCTCGCTTTGGCAGGCGACCGCCGGCCGCGCTTTTCGCTTTGGGCGCGCGAGACCGATCTCGAATGCGAGAAAATCGAGCACATTCTCGCCACCATTCGCCTCGGCGAGCTGCGCGACATGAAGGGCGGCGATCTGTCGCATGGCCAGAAGCAATGGCTGGAGATCGGGATGTTGCTGGCGCAGGAGCCGCAATTGCTGCTCGTCGACGAACCGGTGGCGGGCATGACCGACGCCGAGACCGCGCAGACCGCCGAATTGCTGCGCGAGATCAACAAGACGCGCTCGGTGGTGGTCGTCGAGCACGACATGGATTTCGTCCGCGCGCTGGGCGTGAAGGTCACGGTGCTGCATGAGGGCTCGGTGCTCTCTGAAGGCAGCATCGACCATGTGAGCGCCGATCCGCGTGTGGTGGAGGTGTATCTTGGCCGGTGATCACCAAGCCGTCATTGCAAGCGCAGCGCAGCAATCCATCGTTGTGGCTGGCTGCATCGCGATGGATTGCTGCGCGGCGCTTGCAATGACGCGTGAGGGGCGCTGAGCGATGTTGAAGGTTGAGAACGTCGATCTGCTCTATGGCGCCGCCATCGCGTTGCGCGGCGTGTCGTTGCAGGCCGAGATCGGGCAGACCACCTGCATCCTCGGGCGCAATGGCGTGGGCAAGACCAGCCTGTTGCGGGCGATCACCGGGGCGCATCCGATTGCCAAAGGCTCGATCACCTGGGAGGGCCAAGAGATTTCGAAACTGCCGCTCTACGAGCGCGCCGCACGCGGCATCGCCTGGGTGCCGCAGGGGCGTGACATCTTCCCGCTGCTGACCGTGCGTGAGAATCTGGAAACCGGGTTCGCCGTGCTGCCGCATGGCCAGCGCAAGATTCCGGACGAGATTTTCGAACTGTTCCCGATCCTGAAATCGATGCTCGGCCGTCGTGGCGGCGATCTCTCTGGCGGCCAGCAGCAGCAACTCGCCATCGGTCGCGCGCTGGTCACTAAGCCGCGTCTGCTGGTGCTGGATGAGCCGACCGAGGGCATTCAGCCCAGCATCATCAAGGATATCGGCCGCGTGATCGATTTGCTGCGCAGCCGGGGCGATATGGCAATCGTCCTGGTGGAGCAGTATTTCGACTTCGCCCGCGATCTCGGCCAAAGGCTGATTGTGATGGAACGCGGCGATATCGTCGCCAACGTGGCCCGCGCGGATCTGGACGAGGACGAGTTCCGCAAACGGCTTTCGGTTTAAGTCGAGCAGTGGTCTTGTAGGGCGGACCAGCGCAGTCCGCCGTACGGATTTCCGATGAACAACCAGCTCCCCATCGCCCCGCCCACCATGCAACGCGCCCGCGGCACGCTGCGCGTCGCAATGCGGCTGCGCGATGGGCGAACGGTGCTCGACGACCTCTACCAGGAAGGCTGCCTAAAGGCCCGCATGCCACGGCCGGTGGATTGGACCGAGATCGTGCTGCTCAATTCCTCCGGCGGCGTGGCCGGTGGCGATCGCCTTGATGTCACCGTGTCGCTCGCGGCCGGGGCGCAGGCCTGCGTGACCGCGCAAGCCGCCGAGCGGTTCTATCGCGCGCTGGATGGAACGGCCCCCTCCATGGTGTGCAACACACTGCACATCGGACCGGATGCCAGGCTGGAATGGCTGCCACAGGAGACCATCCTGTTCGACCGATCGGCCCTCACCCGCAGCCTCGATATCGACCTCGCCGAGGGCGCGGGCTTTCTCGGCGTCGAAATGCTGGTGTTCGGACGCCAGGCAATGGGGGAGAGCGTCCGACAACTCGCCCTCTCCGACACCATCCGAGTGCGGCGCGAAGGCATGCTGATCTGGCATGATGGGCTGCGCTTCGCGGGCGATCCACACACCGTTTTGGCCCGCCGCGCCATCGGCGGCGGCACGATGGCGGTGGCGAGTTTGTTGATGGTCGGCGATGACGCCACCGCCCTGCTTCCCGTATTGCGCGACACGCTTTCCGCGTTCGAAGACGACGCGGTGGAATCCGGGGTCTCAGCATTGGACGGGTTGTTGACCGCCCGCATCCTTGCCCCGACCAGTGCCGCCCTTCGCAAAGCCGTCATCGCAGGGCTGGACGTGCTGCGCTGTGGCCGGGCCCTGCCACGGGTGTGGAACTGCTGAGCCTTACGCCGCCTTCACCCCGCGGGTGAAGCAATCGATCCGGCTGATCATCACACTCGCCTGGGTTGCCACCCCACGCGCGACATTGTGCATCTGCTCGGCCGCCTCGCCGGTGCGGGCGGCTGCCGTGCGGACATCGACGATCAACTCGGTGACGTTTTGTGTGCCAAGGGCCGCCTGTTCGACCGAGCGCGAGATCGTCTCAGTCGCCGCCCCCTGCTCGGAGATTGCGGTGGCAATCGCGGTTCCGATCTGACTCATTTCGGCGACGATCTCGGCAATCTCGCTGATCTCCTGGACCGCCTGATGGGTCGCCCCCTGGATGGCGGCGATCTGGGAGCCGATCTCTTCGGTCGCGCGGGCCGTCTGGTTGGCCAACGCTTTGACCTCGGAGGCAACCACGGCAAACCCCTTGCCCGCCTCGCCTGCCCGCGCCGCCTCGATGGTGGCGTTGAGCGCCAGGAGATTGGTCTGCCCGGCGATGGCGTGGATCAGCTTGACCACCTCGCCGATCTTCTGCGCACCCTCGGCGAGCATCTGCACGGTGGTGTCGGTCTTGCGGGCACCATCCATCGCGCGGTGGGCAATGTTGGCCGATTGCATCACTTGGCGCCCGATCTCCTGGATGGAGGCGGCGAGCTGCTCGGTGGAGCCGGCAACTTCCTGGACAGAAACCGAGGTCTGCTCCGCCGCTCCTGCCACCCCGGAGGATTGGCCCGAGGTCTGCTCGGCGGTGGCGGAAAGCTCGCGGGCTGTCCCCTCCATCGCGGCGGCGGCGTTGTTGAGGCGTGTGGTGCTCTCGCCGATCTCGCGCTCGAACTCGGTGATCATCGCCTCCAGCGCCGCACTGCGGCGCAGACGCGTCGATTGTTGCTCGCGCTCGGACGTGGCCAAGGCCTCGGCCCGGCGGGCATTGTCGCGGAAGATATCGAGTGCCCGCGCCATTGCACCAATTTCGTCCCGGCGGCGCGTGTCCGCTTGCGTGGCCTCGGACACATCATCCTCGGTATTGCCGTCGGCCAGACGCTGGATCGCCATCGTCGTCCGCCGCAGCGGCGCGATCAAGGCGCGCACGGTGGCCACCGCCAGCAGCAGACCGATCAGCAGCCCGAGCCCCGCCACCACGATGCTGGTGATGATCGCGCGATGGCTCGCAGCGTCGGTCGCGTCCAGCTCCTGCTGAATGCGGGCATTGAAATCGGTGTCGATCTGACGGAGCTGGGATTCGATCTGATCGAGCCCCGCCTGCAAGTCGCCGACGAAAATCTTGTCAACTTCCTGCACGTTGTCCGCCCAGGAATTGAACAACGCAGTGTATTCATGCACGAGATCGCGCAACGGCGGCAGATCATCAGCGCTGGAGCCGAGAGCGGGTTTCGCCGATTCCATCACGGTATCAACCGATTTGGCGATATTGGCGAAGTCTTTCGCGTCGACTGCACGCTGCAGCACCTGAAAGCGCAGGCTGGAGATGCGCATCAACAGAATGCGGCGGTCGATCAAATGAACGGCAAAACTCTGGTCGGCGGGAACGTCCCGGTCCACCGAGGCCACCAATTCGTTGGCCGAGGTTGATAGCCTTGCCCCAACATCCTTCAGCCGCTCGACCGAGACGAAGCCGCTGCGCGCGAGCTTGGCGAAGCGCTGCTCTCGCGCAATGTGCTGCTCAAGCGAGGCCTGTAACTGGGCGATCCGTGGCGATTCCGGTTGATCCCCGGCGCGCTCCTTTAACGCCCCAAGCGCTGCGGCGGCTGCGGCCAAGCTTTCCTTCACCTGTTCCTGATCGGCGGCGGTTGAGTTGTTGCGGAACCGCGCTTCGGCGAATTTCACCCGCGCCACCGCCAAATCCGTCGCGGTGATCCGGTCCTTCAGCCGCGACAATTCGACAAATTGCCGCAGCCGCCGATCCGCCGCCTGCTCACGCAGAACCGACATCACGCCGACCACAACCCCGAGCACCACCAATGCGCCAAAGCCCAGCCGAATCCGGGCGGCCAAACTGAGATGAGTCAGCCTGGAGATCGAAAACCTGCCGTCCGACATACCTGGTCCTCGTCCTGAGTGGCGGCATTTTGCCTGCCATTCCTCAAGACAAGGTTAAGCGGCGCGCTGCTCAGGCGTTCGGCAGCGCCACGCCCAGCTTGCGGCCGACATCGAGCAGCGCCTCCCAGGTGTTGACCTGCAACGGCACCCCGTTCGCCAGACGCTCCGCCCGCGTGCGCGCCTCGGTCTCGCCGGGAACCAGCACTTCCTGGCCCGGAATCTCGGGCCGCGATGCCTTCACATAGGCGGCGTAATCCATCGCCTTGGCGGCGAAATCCGTGGCACCGAAATGCGCCGGGTCGAGATAGATCGAGAACATCCCATTGCTGATCCGCCCGCGCTTGCCGCTCGGAATCGGCCCCGATGTCGCACCGCCGGTCAGCACACCCGCCAGGATTTCGCACATGAAGGCGAGGCCCGAGCCCTTGTGCTCGCCAAACGCCCGCAACGCGCCTTCGCCATTGCCCGGATCACGCGGAACCAGCGGGCCGAGTGGCCCGTAGAGTGTCTCGGGGTCCGTCGTGCGCACGCCGTCGGGGCGGATCAGCGCGCCTTCCGGCAACTTCTTGCCACCGTTGGACGCCACCAGAACCTTGCCCTCGGCCACCAGCGAGGTCGCCATGTCGAGCAGCAGCATCGGCGCGTCGGCCGAGGGGGGCACGCCGATGCAGACCGGATTGGTGGAAAAACGGCGATCCACGCCGCCATAGGGGGCGACCAACTCGCCCTCGGCCACGTTGACGAAATGGATCGAAACCAAACCTTGGGCTGCGGCACGCTCGGCCCAGTCGCCTATACGGCCGATATGGCCGGAGCAGCGAAGGGCAATCGCCGACATGCCGGTCGCCTTCGCCTTGGCAATGCCGAGATCGACCGCCAACGGCCCGATGGTCTGGCCGAAGCCGAAATTGCCATCCACCACCGCATGGGTCGGGCTCTCGGTGACGATGGTGAGCGACTGCCCAGCCAGCACCTTGCCCTCCTGCAGCCACTGGATATAGCGCGGGGTGCGGATGATGCCGTGGCTGTCATGGCCGGTGAGGTTGGCCCCCATCAGATGATAGGAGATCCGATCCGCTTCCTTCCGCGCGCAGCCTGCGGCGGCGAAAATATCGGCGACAAAGCGCTCCAGCGTGGCGGCGGGGACGGTGTGAGTGGCAAGTTCGGCCATCTCGGCCTCCCATTTTGTTGAGCGTTATCACCCAGCCTACAGAACTGATTGCCGTGCGCAAGGCACCGTGCTAGGTAACTTGCATGATACAACGAACGAGCTTCCGGTTCATGGAGTGCCCGATCGCCCGCAGCCTCGAAGAGGTGGGCGAGTGGTGGAGCATCCTGATTCTGCGCGATGCGTTCCACGGCTTGCGCCGATTCGACGAATTCGAGGCCAGTTTGGGAGTGGCCACCAACACGCTCACCCGCAGGCTCGCGCATCTGGTCGATAACGGGTTGCTGGAGCGGCGGCGCTACAGCGAACGACCGCCACGCTATGAATACGTGCTCACCCAGAAGGGGCGCGATTTCCATCCGGTGTTGATGGCGATGCTGGCCTGGGGCAATCGCCACATGGCCGATCCTGGCGGGCCAGCGGTACTGGCGGCCGACCGCGACAGCGGTGCGGTGATCGACCCGGTGATGGTCGATGCCGCCACCGGCCGTCGCCTCGACCCGCGTGACATCCGTCTGATCGAAGGGCCGTCCGCCGGGCCGGAGGTGCGCAGCCGCCTCGCCCGCGCCGAAGCCGCACGCGCAGCGCGCCATGCCAGCAAGAAATCTGCCCAGGAGACCCAGCCATGAGCCAAACCGCGCAAGAAATCCGCCCTTTGCGCCCGCAAGACGTCGCAGGATTGCGCGGGGTGGAGATTTTGCGCGGCATGGTGGCCGGCCACATCCCGCGTCCGCCGTTTTCAGTCACCACGCGGACATTGATCACCGAGGTCGAGGAAGGCCGCGTGGTGTTCGAGGGCGATCCGCAGGCGGATTTCGTCAATCCGATGGGCATGGTCCATGGCGGCTGGGTCGCGGCCATCCTGGATTCGGCGATGGCCTGTGCGATCCATTCCTGCCTCGATGTCGGCCAAAGCTACACCACGCTCGAACTGAAAGTGAACTATGTCCGCGCCGTCACCCCTGAGATGCGCCGCGTGCGTTGTGAGGGGCGCATGCTGCATGTCGGCGGTCGGGTTGGCACCGCCGAGGGCAAGCTGATCGATATGGACACCGGCAAATTGCTCGCGCACGGCACCGAGACCTGCATGATCTTCAGCCCTCCAGCGAAGGGCTAAGGCCTAGCAGGCTGCTGAAAAACTCATTCGGTCGGCTCGGCGGCCCGTTTCGCGCAAGCCTTGGCCTTTCTTGCACCAAAAATGTCTCGCCGATCCTCCGCGAAGAGTTTTTCAGCAGCCTGCTAGCGCCCATCCGGGAATGCGGTGTTGATCCCGCCCTGTCCGGTGCGGGCGAACTGAATCTCGATCGCGCGACCATTGGTTCCCAGACAATACTGCGTGCCGCCCTCCAATGGGGCGGATGCGCCATAGGTCCAGTCACCTTGCTGGCCGAAGAATGGATGCGCTGCGGCGAAGCGGATCGAGGCTTCGATCTGGTCGATCCGGCAATGCTTCGGCCAAAAGGTCGAGCGATGCGTGCCGCCATTGGCGAAGCGCACGATCCCCTCATAGGCACCCTGCCGACCCACCGGATGCACCCGCTCCACCGCGACGACATTGGGTGTCGGCTGGGCGAGTTCGCTGTGATAGCCTTCATCCTTCCCGCCACGGATCTCGCCGCAGAAGATATGAACCTCGTTGATCTGCGGCGTCTCGCCGCGAAACCGTGGGCCGTTGCAGTCGAAACCCTGCGCCTGCGCGGCACCGGCCAACAGCAGCATGATCAGCATAACGGCAGCGCGCATTCTTCGATCTCCAACCGGGCCAGTCGAGTATACCAGCAGATCTTGAACGGTGTGGCAGATTGGATTGACCACCCGGAATTTTCCCAGCATGGAATCGGGCATGACCGACATCTCCAATCTGCTCTCCCAGCTTTCCACCTTGCTCGGCCCACGCGGCCTGCTCACCGAGGCGTCCGACACGGCACCCTATGCCGAGGATTGGCGCAAGCTCTACCAGGGCAGCACGCCTGCGGTGATCCGCCCGGCAGACACGGCGGAACTCGCCGAAGCGGTGAAGCTCTGCGTCGCGGCCGGTGTGGCGGTGGTCCCGCAAGGTGGCAACACTTCGATGGTGGCGGGAGCGACGCCGGACGCCAATAACACGCAGTTGGTGCTCAGCCTGAGCCGGATGACCAAGATTCGCGCCATTGATGCGGTCGATCTCACCATGACCATCGAGGCCGGTGTCACGCTCAAGGCCGCCCAGAACGCCGCCGCCGAGGCGGGATGTCTGCTGCCGCTGTCAATCAGCTCTGAGGGCACCGCGCAGATCGGTGGCGTGTTGGCGACCAATGCAGGCGGCAACAATACGGTGCGCTACGGCAATGCGCGCGACCTCGTGCTCGGGCTCGAAGTGGTCATGGCCGATGGCGAGATCTGGAATGGGCTGCGGCGGCTGCGCAAGGACAACACCGGCTATTGTCTGCGCCAATTGTTCGTCGGCTCCGAAGGCACGCTCGGCGTCATCACGGCGGCTGTTCTCAAGCTTGCCCCGCGTCCGACGGAGATCGAGGTGGCGTTGTGTGCGGTGGCCTCTGCCGAGGCGGCGCTCGAATTGTTCACCCGGTTCAACCGCCATGATCCAGCGGCGATTTCGGCGTTCGAGTATATGTCCGGTGCCGGTATGGCGTTCGTGGCGAAACATATTCCGGGGGCCAATGTCCCGTTCAAGGCGGCACATTACGCGCTGATCGAACTCGCCACCCCCCGCCGCAACGCCCGTCTGCGCGAAGGGCTGGAAGAAGTTCTGGCGGCGGCGATGGAAGAGGAAATCGTCATCGACGCGGTGATCGCCGAGAGCGAGGCGCAGCGCCTGTCGATCTGGAAACTGCGCGAGGAGCACGCCGAGGCGCAGAAGCGGGAAGGGGCGAGCGTGAAGAACGACGTCTCGGTGCCGGTCTCTCGCGTGCCGGAATTGCTGGCGCGCGCTGCTGTCGCTGGTCAGAATTTGATCCCCGGCATGCGGATGGTCCCGTTCGGCCATATGGGCGATGGCAACATCCATCTGAATTTTGAACAGCCGCTCGACATGCCGGGTGCCGAGTTCCTGGCGCGTGATCACGACATCATGGACATGGTGGGCGAGATCGTGCGCGATCTGGATGGCAGTTTCTCCGCCGAACACGGCGTCGGCCGCCTGAAGCCCTACATGATGCCGTCCTGGCGCGGTGGAGCGGAACTGGCCGCAATGCAACGGATCAAGGCCGCACTCGATCCGTGCGGCCTGATGAATCCGGGCAAGGTTCTGCCGTGATCTGAATCCGGAGGCCGTCTCGCCATCAGGCGTGCAGGCAGGTATGGTGCCCGCAATTCAGGAGCAAGCCGCCGCGTGCCGATTTCGACAACTCTTTCACTCTATATCGGCCGGGTGTTCACCTTGGCAGTGCTGGCCATGTTGGCCAGCCTGTCGTTGCTGGTGGGGTTGTTCGATTTCCTCGAATTGCTGCGGCGTTCGGCCACGCGTCCGGAAGCCTCGTTCGGCCTGATCTCCACCATTGCCGCCCTGCGCCTGCCCTGGGTGCTCATGCAGATTCTGCCGTTCGCGGTGCTGATCGGCGGGATTATTGCATTCTGGCGGCTGACGCGCTCCTCCGAACTGGTGGTTGCCCGCGCCGCCGGGATTTCGGCGTGGCAGTTCCTCGCCGCCCCGTTGGCCTGCGCGGTGGCACTCGGCCTGTTCGCCACCATGGTGATCAGCCCGGTCTCGGCGGTGATGCGCGGTCGGGCCGAGGCGTTGGACAACATCTATCTGCGCAATGGCGGCGGCCCGATGGCGCTGCCGGGCGGACAGCTCTGGCTGCGGCAATCGGACAACGCGCTGGTGGAAAATGGAACCGCCATTCTGCACGCCAGCCACGTCGAGATCACCAGCGATCATCTCTCGGCCAGCAATCTCAGCCTGTTCCGGCTTGACTCGCAGGACCGCCTGATCGAGCGCATCGAGGTGGGTCATGCGGATCTGCAGCCGGGCAAATGGCTGCTGGAGCAGGCCCGCGTCGTCAAGCCGGGCGGATTGCCCGGACAATCGGAGACCAAGGAGCTGCCGACGAACCTCACCGTCAGCCGGGTGCAGGACAGTTTCGCACCGCCCGACACGTTGTCGGTCTGGGCGCTGCCGGGCTTTATCGCGCTGATGGAGCATTCCGGCTTCTCGGCGATTCGCCACCGGCTATATTTCCAGACCCTGCTCGCTTTGCCGCTGCTGGCGGGCACGATGAGTCTGGTGTCGGCCGGATTTTCGATGCGCCAGACAAGGCCGGCGAGCAAATCGAGATCACCGAAGACTACGTGAAGAAGAGAGTCAGCGACCTGCTCACATCTTCGGATTTGAGGAGATATATCATCTGAACGGGATGGACGGACAATGATTGCAGATTTAGTCCTTTTTTTAGATTGAAAGTTTGCCACTCGTGAAGTGCTTTGGTTCATATGTTAACATGACTATAGAGTAACATTGATTCGGTGCCAATTTAAAGCCAATAAAAAATTTTACAGTCTGTTTTTATTAGAAGGATAATTTGATTAGTTTAAATTCAATTCTTGTATGATTTGTCTAACTATTTCTTCTGACCAGACGTTCTCGTAGATCTTGTTGGAGGGAAGAGAAAGTATATTAATACAATTCGGGTGTCTTCCAAAACTATCTGCTGCTAAAACATACTTTACTGATACGTTGGAAGTAATTTGCTTCGCGAACCAGTCCACAATTCGCAATGAGTTTTCGATAGGGTAGTTAGAAGAAGTAGAAACGAGAATTATTGGATCCTTAATTGTTGTAGCACGCAATGTGAAATTTTCGTTCGATTTCCGAGTTGCTATTGATCCTCTTAGATTATCTAAGTTGATAACTGACGGAAACCTAAGGAACGTCTCGTAAACAAAGGCGATATCATCGACCTTGACGTCACTTAACTCTATAAGATCAGGAAGTAGGATAACCGAGTGATGATTTGCCTCATTTGAAGCACTGGGAAAAGCCTGCTGTGTCAAGAGAGTTGCTGGTGTAAGTGTTAATTCGAATTCACCCACCGAATTGAAATTATAGTCAGCATTTTCGTAAATAAATTTTGAGTATTTGGCAGCAATATGAGCAGAGTTGGGATGCATTAATTGTGATGAAAGCAAGGAATTGGATTGGAGATTTTGCTTTAAAGATGTTCTTGGTTGCTTTACACTATTAACCGCTGAAATGAAATTAATACTGTCATCAACCAATATTGCGGATCTATGTCGTGTGATATCACTGTAGAGCCTTATAACTATCGTTTGTCTCCTATTTCTACAACTGGAAGACACGAAATAGTTGAACAACATATTTTTCTATAAAAAGCTTCGAGCGGTTTCATTTTTTTCTTCATTCATTTGGCGCAAACAACAAAACAACAATTTTTTGAACGGGCACATCACATTGACCTAAAAAATTACCAATCTGCATTATTTCTTTTGTGTATATTAAAATAAATGTCATTTCCAGATTATGCGATTGGAGTAATATTGATAATCGTTGGATCGTTGGGCAA
>CAITEF010000316.1 GCA_903891315.1 uncultured Rhodospirillales bacterium
GGAATTCCGCCGAAACACTGCACGCCGCCATCGAGCGCAGCAACGCGCCCACCCCCAAGCCACCTCCCGGCCCACTGGCTTTGCTGATTGGCCCAGAGGGAGGATTCACGATTGCGGAGCTTGACCTTCTGCGTCGCACTCCCTTTGTAGAGTCTGTCGGTCTTGGTCCGCGTGTGTTGCGGGCGGAGACGGCGGCCATTGTCGGGCTGGCTTTGCTGCAAGCAGCGACCTGGACTAACTAGCGCGCAGTCGCAGCGAAAGGCCAACCGAACCGATGTCCAATCCCGGCGAAGCCGATCTCACGCCGATCACATCGGTGCAGCAAATGGCCGAATATCTGGCGGTCGGCTGCAAGCCCGCCAGCCAATACCGGATCGGCACCGAACACGAGAAATTTGGCTTCCACTACACCGACCACGCATCGCCGCCCTACGAGCCAAGCGGGATTCTCGCCATGCTGGAAGGCATCGCGGCGAAGGGCTGGGAGCGGATCGAGGACCACGGCAAGCTGATCGGCCTCAAGCGCGACGGCGAATCGGTGTCGCTGGAGCCGTCCGGGCAGTTCGAGCTTTCCGGCGCGCCGCTGGTCGATCTGCATCAGACCGATGCCGAACTGCAGGCGCATTTCGCCGATGTGCGTGAGGTGGCGGCCCCGCTCGGGCTCGGATTCGCGCCTTTGGGCTTTCACCCCACCGAGACCCGCGCGCAACGGCCGTGGATGCCGAAAAGCCGCTACGCCATTATGCGCCGCTATATGCCAACGGTTGGCAGCCTCGGCCTCGATATGATGACGCGGACCTGCACGGTGCAGGTCAACCTCGATTTCGCCTCCGAAGCGGACATGGCGGCGAAGCTGAAGGTCAGCCTGGCCTTGCAGCCGGTGGCGACCGCCCTGTTCGCCAATTCACCCTTCGTGGAAGGCAAGCCGTCGGGTTTTCTGTCCTCGCGCGCCAATGTCTGGACCGACACCGACAATCAGCGTTCCGGCATGCCGGGGCTGATGTTCGCCGAGGATTTCGGCTTTGAGCGCTATGTCGATTGGGTGCTCGACGTTCCGATGTATTTTGCCGCCCGCGATGGCGAGTTGATCGATTTGGCCGGAGCCTCGTTCCGTGACTTTGTCGCGGGCAAGCTCAACCACCCTGGCCTGGGCGTGGCCACGATGGGCGATTTTGCCGATCATATCACCACCGTCTTCACCGATGTCCGCCTCAAGCGCTTCCTGGAGATGCGTGGTGCGGATGCCGGACGCGCCGACATGATGGTGGCACAATCCGCCCTCTGGGTCGGGCTGCTCTACGACGCCCCGACACTCGCCGCCGCCTTGTCGCTGGTGCGTCGCCAGCCTTGGTCGGTTTACGCGGCCCTGCGCCCGCTGGTCGCACGTCAGGCGTTGGATGCCCCGTTTGCGAACGGAACGGTGCGCGATGTCGCGCGCGAGATGGTGGAACTTGCGGTGCAGGGGCTGCGCAATCGCGGCGTCCGCAACGCGAAGGGTGAGGACGAGACGATCTATCTCGCCCCGCTTCTCGACATTATTCACGGTGCACCAACGCAAGCGGAGCACTGGCTGGCCCGATTTAACGGGCCTTGGCGCGGCGACGTCACGCCGATCTTCGCGGAAGCTGCGATCTAGTTCGGACCGAGCGGGAAAGAGCGCGGTGTGCTGGGCGACCATGGGTCGTCCAAGCAGCATATCGTGGTTTTCCCGTACTTCCGTAACTCGCAGCGGCGTGAAATCGTGACATGAACGTGAACCCTCGCAGGCTGGTCTCCCCTCTCCCACCGCTCTCGTCGAAAGGCCCGGCAAGCGCCCCGATGATGCCCGATTCAACCCTGCTGGAGCGTGACCGACCGGCTTCAGACAAGCCGATGGTGCGGCTGCGGCTGATCGGCCAGATGGAAGCCTGGACCCTCACCGCCGAAAGCATCCTTCCCACCGGGCGCAAGACCCGCGCCTTGCTTGCCATCCTCGCACTCTCCGCCCCCCGCCCGGTGCTGCGCGGCAAGCTTGCCGAAATGTTGTGGAGCCGCCGACCCGAAGAGCAGGCGCGCGCCTCTCTGCGCCAGGAAATCCACCGGCTGCTCGACGCGCTCGGCCCGGTTGGCAACCACATCCTGGCCATCCATCGCGACCATCTGACTCTGCGCCCCGGCACAGTCTGGGTCGATGTCGAGGAGGTGCTGCGCGCCACCCCCGGCAAGCCCGCAGCACTCTGCCTGCTCGACGGCGATCTGCTGGAAGATTTGGACGGGATTGATCCGGCCTTCGACAATTGGCTCGCCGCCGAGCGCGAACGTCTGCGCGACCGCGCCCGTGTGCTGGCCGAGCAACTGCTGCGCGAACAACTCGATCCCGAACTCGCTATCCCCGCCGCCCAGCAGCTTCTCGCCATCGACCGGGCGCATGAAGGGGCGTGGCGTGCCTTGATGCGGGCCTATGCCACGCGCGGTGAGCGCGGCATGGCGTTGCAGGCCTATGAACGCTGCCGCGCCGTGCTCGCCGATCTGCTCGATGCGCATCCTTCCGAGGAGACCCAGCGCCTGGCTGCGGAAATCCGCGCCAGTGTGGCCGGGATGCGCGGGCAGATTGCCCAACAGGGTCGACCCGACCCGCGTCAACCGTTGCGCATCAGCGGCGCGATACCATCGCCGGAGCGGCTGGCAGAGCCGCCAACGCCACCCAGCGAGACCCGTCCGACCGTCGCCCCGCAAGCGAATTCCGGACCGCGCCACGGCCTGAGGCTTGGCGTTCTGCCGATGCAGGCGAATGGGGCGGGGCTGGCCGAGCAGGATTTCGCCGGCACACTGGCCGAGGAGATCACCGCCGCCCTGGCGCGCTGTCGCCTGCTGTCGCTCGTGCCCTCCGCCTCGCTCGCCCGCACCGCCTCCCCCTCGCGCGACGAGGTGGCGATTGGGCGGAGTTTTGGGCTGGATTATCTGCTCGACGGCACCCTGCAACGCAGCGGCGAACGCTTGCGCGTCTCGCTGCGATTGCTCGATCTGCGCGCCGGGACGGAAATCGTCTGGGCCGAGCGGTTCGACCGGGAGACCCCGGACCTGTTCGGCCTGCAGGACGAAATCGCTGCCGCCGTCGCCGCAAGAATGGAGCCGGCGATCATCGGGATCGAGGCCGAGCGTGCCCTCATCCGGCCGATCAGCGAGAAATCGGCCCTCGACCTCGTGCGGCGCGCCACAGCCGCCCTGTTGCGGCCCGATCGGGCGCAGTTCGATCATGCGCAACATCTGCTTGACCAGGCGATGGTGTTGGAGCCCGAATTGTCGGCAGCACATTCCTGGGCCGCCTTGCGGCACCTCTGCTCCATCGCCCAGGGCTGGGCCGCCGATCCGGACGCTGCCGGAGCCGAGGCGATCAGGCTTGGCGAGCGGGCAGTGATGCTCGACCCGCAGGATGCCAGGGCATTGACCATCGCCGGTCATGCCCGTGCCACCCAGCAGCACCGGCTGCAGGAGGCAATGGTGCTGCATGAGCGGGCGCTGACACTCAACCCGAACCTCGCGCTGGCCTGGGGTTTCTCGGCAGTGGCGCAGGCCTATGCCGGGCACCACGACGAGGCGTGGCGGCGGGCCGAGCAGGCCCATGCACTGGCCCCGCTCGACCCGCTCGGCTTCCTCGCCGATGCCAGCCGTGCCACCGTCGCCCTGTTGCGCCATGAGCATGACAGCGCGATTCGGATAGGTCGTGAACTCGGACAGGTGCAGCCCGGCTGGGCGGAGGGGTGTCGCGCCATGCTCGCCGCCCTCGGTCATGCCGGACCGCCCAGCGAGATGGCGCAGACGCGGGCGCGGCTGCTGGCCATTGTGCCCGAGTCCAGCGTGTTGGCGATCATCGAGCGCCATCCGTTCCAACGCGATGAGGACCGCGCGCATTTCGCCGCCGGTCTGCGTCGGGCTGGATTGCCGGACTAGGCGCGCCTCCACCGTTTTCATCCGAACCGAATTCTTGCATCCACAAAGGAGCGAGATCGCATGCGCCATCGCTATCTGGTGGTCGGCGGTGCCGGATATATCGGCAGCCATCTTGTCGCGGGCCTGATCGCCAGCGGGCATGACTGCACGGTGTTCGACAATCTGCAGACCGGGCACCGCGCCGCCGTCGCCCCGGAGGCCGGGTTCGTGCTCGGCGACCTGGCTGACCCGGTGGCACTGGACACCGTTCTGAGCAGCGCACGCTGGGACGGCGTGTTCCATCTCGCCGACCTCTCATTGGTCGGCGAGAGCATGCGCACCCCGATGCGGTATCTGACGATCAATCCCGGCAATGCCGGGCGGCTGATCGATGCCTGTCTGCGGCATGGTGTTTCCAGATTGGTCTATTCCTCCACTGCCAATCTGTTCGGCGAGGCCAGCTCGGCACCGATTGACGAGAGCGCACCAATCTCTCCGGCCTCGGCCTATGGCGAGAGCAAGCTCGCGGTTGAGCGGATGCTGCTCTGGGCCGATCGGGTGCACGGGCTGCACTCCGCCTGCCTGCGCTTCTTCAACGCCGCCGGTGCCGATCCGCTGGGCCGCTATGGTGAGGCGCATTTTCCCGAGACGCATCTGATCCCGCTCGCCATCGATGCCGCCCTCGGACGCCGGCCGCCGCTGACACTTTACGGCGCGGATTATCCGACTCCGGATGGCACCTGCGTTCGGGATTACATCCATGTCAGCGATCTGGTCTCGGCACATCTGCTGGCAATGGAACGAATCGCGCTCGCCAGCATGCGGTTCAATGTTGGGCTGGGCCGCGGCTATTCCGTGCAAGAAGTGGTTGAAACAGTCGGGCGAATCGCTGGCCGCCGCGTGCCGTTGATCACCGCCAATCGCAGACAGGGCGATCCGGCCTGGCTTGTGGCGTCACCGGCAAGAATTATGCGCGAGACCGGCTGGCGTCCACGCTTCACCACGCTGGACGAGATTGTCGAGACTGCCTTGTTGTGGCATCGCAATAATCCGGATGGTTATGGCCGCGCCGCAGTGCAACACCGCCAAATTGCCTGATTTGACCTACAATCTGTGCAATGTTGTCGGGTCTTCCTCTCTGAACTTTTGCCAGAGCGCGCGATTCGGCGTGATTTTTTTGCGTTGAATGCAAGGAACGAATTGCAGATCTGTGATAGTTTTGTGCTATGCTTCACGACAGAATGCCGGTAAAGTATCGCGCATTGTAACCTGTATGGACGCCATGACCGACACCAAAAATGATGCAGATCTGCTGTCGCTGACCGCAAAGATCGTCTCCGCCCATGTTGCGAACAACTCGGTGGATGCCTCCGCCCTGGCATCGCTGATCCAGGTGGTTCACAAAACTCTTGCCAATATCGGTGAGGAAGAAGCTCCGGTCGAGAAGCTGGTGCCTGCCGTTCCGGTCAAGAAGTCGGTTTTCGCTGACTACATTGTCTGCCTCGAAGACGGCAAGAAGCTGAAAATGCTCAAGCGCCATCTGGCGACTTCCTACAACATGACTCCCGAACAATATCGCGAGCGTTGGAACCTGCCGTCCGATTATCCGATGGTGGCACCTGACTATGCCGCGAAGCGCTCCGAGCTCGCCAAGAGCATCGGCCTCGGTCGCAAGCCGGTCGTCGTCGAAGAAGCTCCGATGCCGGCGAAGCGCGGTCGCAAGAAGAACGCCGCCTGATCCGATTCGCTTACTGCGAAACAACAAACCCCCGCGGGCGATGCCTGCGGGGGTTTTTGTTTGTTTGCAACTGATCGAAGCGCGATCGAGACGGATTACGGCTCCCGCAATGTCCATTGCGGCGATCCCGGCTCACACAAGAACGGCACCGCGTTGGGCGTGCGGACATTGGGGGGCAGCCCCATCTCTGCCCGAAGCGCTCGGAACACGGCACCATGGGCCACAATCAGCACCGGTGCCGGAAGCCGCAGAACGCGGTTCACCGCAGCCACAGACCGCCTGCGCAATTCGGGAAAGCTCTCTGCCCCCTCCGGGGTAAAGTTCCCATCAACCCAGTCGGCGAACCAGTCGCCCATCTCCTGGCCTTCCTGGACGCCAAACGAGACTTCTCGCAGCCTCTCGTCGATCTCGGTGATCGGCAAAGCGAGCTTTTCGGCGACGATCTTGGCGGTGTCGTGCGCGCGCGACAGCGGGGAGCAGACGATGCTCACGATGCCACGCCCAACCAGACGGGCTGCGGCATCATGCGCCTGCTGAATGCCCACTGCGTTGAGTGGGATGTCGACATTGCCCTGGCTGAGATCCTTCGCGTTCCAGTCGGTCTGGCCGTGGCGCAGGAACCAGAACGGGATCTCGGCCAGGGTCTGCATCAGAAGTCGAGACCTTCGGTGGCGTAAGCGCGCAGCACCGAGGGGCGCTGTTTCATCCGCTGAAGATGTGCCTCGATATTGGCCGGGCGGGCGACATCGGCGCGGGTGGCCCAGCGCGAGACGAACACCAAAGCGGCGTCGGCGACGGTGAAATGGTCGCCGACAGCAAATTCGCGACCGGCGATCTTGCCGTCGAGCAGGTTCAGACCTTCGAGGAACATCTCGATCCCGCGCGCCTTCGTGCGCTCATAATCGGCTTCCGCAAAAGCAAAATTGCCGGGACGCGCCCAACGCGTGAAGCCCTGCATGTGAACATAGGAGGCGATATATTCGACCATCTCCATCGCATCGGCGGCCAGATCGGCATCGGCGGGCAGCAGCTTCGCTTGCGGGTTCAGGCCCGCGAGGTAATAAGAAATCGCCGGAAGCTCGGTCAGCGGACGACCATTGTCGCGGATCAGCAATGGCACTTTGGCTTTGGGATTGAGCGCCAGATATTCTGGCGTCTTGGCGGCCCCTTCTGCAACCGGAGTGCGCACCACTTCGAACGGCTTGCCGATTTCTTCCAGCAGAATATGGACTCCCAACGAGCAGGCACCCGGCGAATAATAGAGCTTCATGGATTTTGTCCTCCTGGTTGGCCGGATCAGTCGAAAAGCGAGCTGACCGAGCTTTCGTCGTTGATGCGGCGCATCGCCTCGGCGAGCAATTCGGCGATGGAAAGCTGGCGAATATTGGAGGCCAGCCGCACTGCCTCGGTCGCCAGGATCGAGTCGGTGATCGTCATCATCTCAATCGGGCTTGACGCGATACGCGCCACTGCGCCGCCCGAGAGCACGCCATGGGTGATGTAGACACCGACCGACTTCGCGCCATGCGCCATCAGGGCCGCGGCCGCGTTGCACAGAGTGCCGCCCGAATCGACGATGTCGTCGACCAGAATGCAGTCACGCCCCTGCACGTCACCGATCACGTTCATCACCTCGGACACGCCAGCGCGCTCGCGGCGCTTATCGATGATAGCAAGGTCGGAATGCAGCTTTGTGGCAATCGCGCGCGCGCGCACCACGCCGCCGACATCGGGCGAGACCACCATGACGTCGCGACCGGCGTAACGTGATTGGATGTCCTTCACGAAGAGCGGCGCGCCGAACAGATTGTCCACCGGGATGTCAAAAAAGCCCTGGATTTGGCCGGCATGCAGATCAAGCGTCAGCACGCGGTTCGCACCCGCCTCGGTGATCAGATTGGCGACCAGCTTGGCGGAAATCGGCGTGCGCGGACCGACCTTGCGGTCCTGGCGGGCATAGCC
>CAITEF010000317.1 GCA_903891315.1 uncultured Rhodospirillales bacterium
ATCTAGCCCTCATACCTTGAGGGAAGAACGAACAAATTGGCCGCGTGATACAGGGTTTCCAGGACAGTCGGGCTGACGGCTCCGTGCAGCTTTATATGATCGGCAAGTCCGGAGCGCGTGATGCACTCGCAGAGAAAGGCAGCGTGCGCTGGGTTGAATGTGGTGCTGCCGACAATATCGAGCCGCCAGTTTCGGTCAGATATGCTTGCCAGGGCAGTGATCAGCACATCGTGAGCCTTGCGCGGCACGACCGATCCGACGGTCAGCAGCCGCATCGTCGAGCCGTCGGTTCCTGTGGAGCGCGCGGCGGGCTCCGTGCCCGGCTCGGCGACGGTGATTCGCGCGGATTGAACGCCGAATTGCGTGGCCAGAATGCGGGCGGTGACGTGGCTGGTGGTGATGACAGCTTGCGCCAAGGCGAGAGCCTCCGTCTCGCTCAGCCGCAGCGCGGCCGCGCGGTCGGGCTTCAGCCCGTCCTCCAGGCAGAGCGGATGATGCACCAATGCCACCAAATGTCGGCGAATTGCCGTCAGCACCGGAGCAGGCATCGCCCCCAGCGCCAGTCCGTCGATCAGCAACACCGCGTCGTCTGGCGTGGCGGCGAGCAGGTCGGCCGCGTGGCGAAGATCGGAGTCAGAAGGGTGCGGAAAGCTGCCCGGCAGCGCCAAATGGCGGATGGTGATTCCCGCCTTCGGCAGCAGCGCCAGCATGTGACGATCATAGCCATAGCCACCGCTGGGAGCTGTCAGATCGCCGGGAATGGCGAAGATAATCTCCGGCACTGCGCAGCACCAATCAGCTGATCGGGCCTTCGAACCAGGCGCGCGCGAGGTCGGTTTCGTGCAGGGTGACGCGGATTTTGGAAAGTCCGTGGCCGTCCTCTCCCAATGCGCCCGCCTTGGCAGCGTCGCGCATGGCGTCGAACACATGTCGGCAGAGGAATTCCGTGGTGGTCAGCTTGCCGGCGAACTGCGGCAGCGTGTCGAGATCCTGGTAGGTGAGGGGTTCGAGCGCCGCGTGCAGCACATCGAGCGCGGCACCGATATCAACGACGACATTCTGCGGCGTGAGGCTTTCGCGAAAGAAAGCGACGTCGATAACGAAGGTGGCGCCGTGCTTGCGCTGCGCCGGGCCGAAAAACGGATCGGGCAGGCTGTGGGCGATCATGATCCGGTCACGGACTTCAACAGCATACATCGAATCTCTCCTGGTGATCAGCGGTAGCGAATGAGCGGGGCGAGGCCGTCGGCGCTGTTGAGCAAGTCCGGCAGGCGTTGCGGCGCGTCGTTGAAATCGATCACGGTGCCGAGCAGCGCGTCCAGACACGGATCGGCCAGCAACCGGAGCGCGGCTTCGATCCGGCGGCGATAGGTCCAGCGTGGCCGGTGGCTGGGGGCGACCTGACCGACTTGTGAGGAGATCAACCTCAGCCGTTGGCTGTGAAATGCGTCGCCCAGCGGGACATTCACCAGGGCTTTGCCATACCAGGACATTTCTATCACGGCGGCCTCGAACCCCGAAGCGGCGAGCGCGCTGGCAAGGCCTGCCTCAGACGCACTGGCATGAAACACCACATCTGCCCCGAACCCGACGATTGCTGACGGGGCGACGAATTTGATGCCGAGTGCTGCCGCGATCGGGGCGCGCTTTGGGTTGATATCGGCGATCACCACCTCGGCCCCTGGCAGCCTTGCCGCCAGATAGGCGACGAGCAGGCCAACCACTCCGGCACCGACGACCACGATCCGGTCGGCAGGGCTGGCCCCGCTGTCCCATATCGCGTTCAGCGCGGTTTCCATATTGGCGGCCAATGTGGCACGCGCGGCGGGAATGTGGGGTGGGACAGCGACTGCCATGCTGATCGGGGCGATGAAGACGTCCTGATGCGGGTGCAGGACGAACACTCTTTGGTCGAGCAATGACTCTGGCCCTGATTCCACCGTGCCGGTCGCGCAATAGCCGTATTTGACTGGGAACGGAAAATCGCCTTGCTGCAGTGGGGCGCGCATACGCTGCCACTCGCTTTCCGCCACCGAACCTTGCAGCACCAAACGCTCCGTGCCGCGGCTGATGGCAGAGAAGTCGGTGCGGACCAAAACCTCGTCTTCCCCGATTGTCGACAGTGTTTCGGAGCGGATTTCGATGATGTTGGGGGCGGCGTACCAAAGCGCGCGCCCAGTCAAGGGCTTGTCGGCACGGCGATCCGGCGTCATTGCATCCATCTCCGCCGCAAAGTGCTCAAGGTATCGACGATCTGATGACCGAACGTCCAGCCCCAGTGCTTACTACGCCCACCGGAACCCAGTCCATCGCCGCATTGCGCAGGCGGAGGCTGGTGATGTTGGGGCTCAACCTCGCCACTTTCGCCGCGATGATGGTCGCTGCCATCGACATCCTGGGCATCGGGGGCTGGGACCTTCCCCGCGCGTTGATGCTCCTTGGCTTTGCCGTATGTTTGCCTTGGAATGTGTTGGGGTTCTGGAATGGGGTGATTGGGCTGTGGTTGCTGCGCTCCGGGGTGAACGGGCGCGATGCGGTCTCTCCCTATGCGGCGGCGGGTGATGTTGCCACACCGGTCACGGTGCGCACCGCCGTGCTGATGACATTGCGCAACGAGCCACCCGCCCGCGCCTTGGCGCGATTGCGGATCGTCAAGGCCAGCCTGGATGAAACCGGGTTTGGTGGCCAATTCAGCTACTTCATCCTCAGCGACACCAACCGCGCCGACATCGCCGAGGCCGAGGAACGCGAAGTCGCCGCGTGGCAACAGCAGCTGGGAGGGCTGCATGGCGGGCGCATCGTCTATCGTCGCCGCGCCGTCAATACTGGGTTCAAGGCAGGCAATCTGCATGATTTCTGCGCGCAATGGGGTGATGGCTTCGATCTGATGCTGCCATTGGACGCCGACAGCCTGATGTCCGGCGAGACGATCTTGCGCCTTGTGCGCATCATGCAGGCCCATCCCAAGCTCGGGATCTTGCAGAGCTTGGTGGTCGGCACGCCGACGGCCAGCGCGTTCGCGCGGATCTTCCAATTCGGCATGCGCCACGGCATGCGCTCCTACACGATGGGGCAGGCTTGGTGGGTGGGAGATTGCGGTCCGTTCTGGGGCCACAACGCGGTGCTGCGCATCGCCCCCTTTGCCGAACATTGCAAACTGCCCATCCTCTCCGGTCGGCCCCCTCTGGGTGGGCACATCCTCAGTCATGATCAAGTCGAAGCGGCGTTGATGCGGCGCGCGGGGTTTGAGGTTCGCGTGTTGCCCGAAGAATGCGGCAGCTGGGAAGACAACCCGCCGACCATGCTCGACTATCTCGCGCGCGATACCCGCTGGTGTCAGGGCAATCTGCAATACCTGAAACTCCTCGGCCTGCCCGGCCTGAAGCTGTTGAGCCGGTATCAGCTGATCTGGGCAATCTGGATGTTCCTGGCAATTCCCGGCTGGACCATGATGCTGGCTTTGGCCCCGGTTCTGGCGATGGAAATGGCCGGGCAACCGGATTGTCCGTCGACCGGGGCGGCTTTGCTCTACACGGTGTTTTTGCTGATGAACCAGACAGCCAAGCTCGCGGGCTATGCCGATACGTGTCTGACGCCCGGTCGCGTGGCGCGCTATGGCGGAGGGTTGCGCTTCGCATGTGGTGTGGTGGTGGAGGTGGTGTTTTCCTTCCTGCAGCACGCGATTGCCAGCTTTCGGACAACCCTCTTCATGATCTTTCTTTTGGGAGGGCGTTCTGTCAGCTGGAGCGGACAGGCGCGGGACGCCTATGGGGTTGGATTGCGCACGGCCTTGCTTCGGCTGTGGCCGCAGACAGTGTTCGGCGTTTTGGTCGGCGGGGCGTTGTGGATGGTCGCACCGGCGGCGTGGTGGTGGGCGATGCCCGTGCTCGCCGGTGATATCCTTGCCATCCCGTTCACCTGCCTCACCGCCTCGCCCAGGGTTGGACTTTGGAGCCGATCACTTGGCTTGTGCACGATTCCGGACGAGCGCCACCCAACGCCCGAGGTTTTGGCACTGATGGGTGAATCAGCGTTGGGTCTTGCTTCTTAATAAAATAGATCTCACGCCCAATCTCCCTCCACTCAAAACCAGAGCAACGCCCGATCATATTGAACCGACGAGGTTCAACGTGATCGAGGCTAAGTTGCTCTAGAATTATATGTTTCTAGTGTCCCGGTTCAGAAATCCGTCGGATTTCAGAACCGGGACACTAGGAAAATCAGCAACCTAGTGTCGTGAACCA
>CAITEF010000318.1 GCA_903891315.1 uncultured Rhodospirillales bacterium
AACCGTATCTTCGCCCTGGGGCTGGTGCTGCTGTCCTTCGCGTCCGGCCCTGTGACCTTGGTGACCGCGTGGCTCGTGATCGGAATCGGTATGGGATTCGGCCTCTACGAGGCAGCGTTTGCGACCGTGGCGGGACTCTATGGCCGCGACGCGCGCAACGCGATCACTGGCATCACCCTCTTCGCTGGATTTGCGAGCACGGTGGGATGGCCGATCAGCGCCGCACTCATCGATGCCTTCGGCTGGCGGGAGGCCTTGGTGGGATGGGCGGTGTTGCACTTGGTGCTTGGTTTGCCACTCAATCGACTGCTGATACCGAAGGCGGCACCTACGGCTCTCGCACCAGCGGCATCAACGTCGGATTCACCAATATCGAGGGAAATACCGTGGACGATGATCATTCTCGCCGGCGTCTTCGGTGCCACGTGGTTCGTCTCTACTGCCATGGCATCGCATTTGCCGCGTCTGCTGATGGCGATGGGAGCCACGCAAGTTGCGGCGGTGGCTGCAGCGTCCCTGGTCGGACCGGCGCAGGTGGCAGCGCGCGTAGCCGAATTCACTCTCCTGCGGCGGGCAGCCCCTATCATTTCGGCACGGTTGGCTGCCGGGTTGCACCCGCTCGGGGCGGTCGTGCTGGCCGTGATAGGGGCCAAGGCGGCGATACCGTTCGTGCTGCTGCATGGCGGTGGAAATGGATTGCTGACGATCGCGCGGGGCACCTTGCCGCTATCGATGTTCGGCCCGGCTGGCTACGGGCTGCGAACGGGTCTGCTCGCGGCTCCCGCACGGATTCTTCAAGGTGGCGCACCTTTGTTGTTCGGCTTCCTGCTTGATCGGGAAGGTCCGCTCGCGGCGTTGGCGCTGTCTGGATCACTGACCGGCTTGTCGTTGCTGGCGCTTCTGATGTTGGAGGTAAACGCTCAGCCGAAAACACCTGCCAAAAGTTGAATTCTGTATCATGGCGCTCCCGTTCAACCGGGCCAAATTTGACGCATGATTGTGCCCGCGTTCATCTCGGTATCCACGACCCAGCTTGCCCGAAGCAGTTCGAGGGCGTTGTTTGCGGTGAGAACAGTTGCGGCTTGGTCGAGGAATTTGGTGTCCAGTTCACCATCCGTCATCGGTCGCTTCTCGCTGCCGCGGCAGTGCAGAATATCGGCCGACAGCGTTTCGCCACTGCTGAGCGTGATATCCGCCCTCGCCGCGTCGCGTCCGTAGGACTCGGACCCGGTCATACGAACCTTTGCGCGCAGGGCCGCCACCAGTGGGTTATGGACCTGCTCCTCAGTGCCCTGGCGGAGCCCCGCTTGGCGATGCAGCACCGACACCGCAGCCCAATGCTGCGTGCTGACCAGCGCTTGCAGGCGATTGTTGGGGCTGGGCCGGTCGCAGAGGGTCAGAACCAGAGGATTGACGGTAAGGTGAATGTCCGAGATCGCGGCCGCATCCAGCGTATGCTGGCTCACGATCTTCAGGCAGGCATCGATCACCGGGTGAATGACAAAACCGCACGGGTATGGCTTGTGCGCATTGGCCAGAATCTCCCAATGCGTGCCCAGACCGACCAGCGCCGCCTCAGGGTTGGGATGGCTGGAATAACAGGCGGCGAATCCCTTCGGACCTTCCAGCATGCCCGAGCCGCAACTGAAGCCATCCTCGGCCAGCAATGCCGCCAACAGTCCGGCGCGGGACGTGTTTCCAGCCGTGAAATGGCTCGACATCGAAGCGTGCGCCTGACGCAGCCCGGCCGATTGGTTGGCGGCGATGCCAATAGCGGTGGTCATCTTGTCGGTGTCCAGCCCGATGGCACGGCCGACCGCCACCGCCGCCCCGATGCAGCCGACCAGCCCTGCCATCGACAGACCGTCCGATACCTGGGCTGGCAGGGTGACCAGCATCTGGCCCACACGGCATTGCAGTTCGATCCCGAGAATGAGCGCATGGATCAAGGTGGCACCGGAGATCGGCCGAATTTCGGCCAGCGCCAGCAGGGCGGCGGCGACCGGGCTGGTCGGGTGCGCCACAGTCTGGAAATGCGTGTCGTTGAAGGAGTGCACGCTCGAACTCGTGCTGTTGACGAAGGCCGCCGTCAGCGCGTCGAGCTTGCGATCAAAGCCCACCACCGTTGCTTCACCAGGGCCGGCGAAGCGCGCCAAGGTTTTCAGTGAGATGGAGGTGCCGGGTTCGCGGCAGCCACCGAGCACGCAGCCGACATAGTTGACAAAGGCGCGCCTGCCGTCGTGCCAGACAGCGTCAGGCAGATCCTGACGCTGCGATTGGGCGGCAAAGGCTGCCAGCTTGTGGGTGATGTCGGACATGGTCGGGTCTCCTTAGGGTTCAGCGGGCAAGCGGGCCCTCGATGCGGACGTGAAAGATCAGTCTGGTGACCAGCACCAAGGCCACCATGATCACCGATTGGATCACGCCGATGGCGGCAGCGAACTGGAAATTGCCGGAATCCATGTAGCTCCAGATCAGCACCGACAGGATCGGGCCGCGCTCGGAATACAGCAGCACCGAGGCGGAGAGCTCCTTGATGCTCATCAGCATGACGAAGAACAGCACCGAGACGAGCGTGGCCTTCAGCAGCGGCAGTGTAATCCGAGCCAGCACCCGTGCCGGGTTGGCACCACAAGTGCGCGCACTTTCCTCCAACTCGCGGCCGATCTGCATGATGCCGGTGCGCGCCACCACGATGGCGTAGGGCAGGAACTTGGCAATGTAGGCGAGCAACAACACCCAAATTGTGCCGTAGAGCGGAGTGCGAAGATAGGTCCGCGACAGCCCGATACCGTAGACCAGTCCCGGGACCGCCACCGGCAGCACGGCCAAAAACGCGACCGCGATGATCAGCAGGCCTTTGGTGCGTAGTTCAAGGAAGCTGATCAAAGTGCCGAGCGCAGCACAGATGGTTCCGCTCAGAATGCCCAGCAGCAGCGTGTTGCCCAACGCCTCGCGGGTAGCCTGCAAGCTGAACAGGTTGCGGTAATGCACCAGACTGAAGACGTCGGCACCGAGCCTGCCAGAGCTGTATTTCATCAGCGAATAGACCAGCAGCGCCCCCATCGGCAGCAGCACTGAGCAGATGATGTAGCCCCAGGTGAGCCCGTAGGCGGCCCAACGCCAGCTTCCCAGATCGATCGGTCGCGAACGGTGGCCTTTTCCGCCGATGGTCACATATCGCTCTGACCGCCGCGTGACGCGACGTTGGATCATAATGCCGACGAGGGTCACCCAGAGCAGGATGGTTCCGCCCGATGCGGCTCGGGCGAGGTGGACTGGTGAGACCGTGGTGTCGAGATAGATTTGGTAGGGCAGCGTGGTGAAGCCTGCGGTGGCGCCGATGATGCCGGGGATGGTGTACATTTCCGCCGCCAGCACGAAGATCAGCATCCCGGCCCCGAAGATCGCGGGCACCATCATCGGCAAGGTGATGTGCAGGATCGAGCGGAGCGGCGAGGCTCCGGCGGTGCGAGCGGCCTCCTCCAGCGAGGCGTCCATGGATCGAAGCGGATTGACGGTGAACAGGTAGGCGAATGGCGTGAAGAACAGCGCCATCACCCAGACCACGCCCGTGTAGCTCCAGATATTGACCAACGCATCGCCGTCGCCAAACACGCCGCGCCACGCCATGTTCACAAATCCGGTTTCTTCGGACGCCAGCACGATCCAGGCAATCAGGCCGGTAAACGGCGAAAGGAACATCGGCGCGATGATTAGGATGTCGAGCAAACCGGCCAACCGCAGCCGTGCTCGCGCCATGATGAAGGCCATCGTCACACTCAGCGACAGCGAGAGAATTGTGACGATCACCGATAGGATCAACGCTTCGACAAGATCACCGAGATATTCACCGGTGGTGTAGACCGTCAACAGCGCGGCCACACTGCGTGCGGTCGACAGACCGTATGCCGTCTCGGCGTAAAAGGCGGTATTGATCGTCTGCGCCAGTGGCACCACGCAGACCACAAGGACCAGCACCGCCAGCAGCAAGACCAGAAGACGTCCGAGCGCGCGCGTCATCAGCCGCGCGCCGTGTCCTCGATCTTCTGCCAGGCCGTCATGTCGCTTTCGTAGTTCTTGGCCCAGTTGTCCCAATCCACCGAATAGACCTCGGTGATCGGCTTCCACCAAGCCTCGTTGGTGATCGGACGCTGGTCGGGATAGCCGATGAGCGTGGTCATGCCGCCATAGTCAAGTTGCAGCCCTTTGGCGCCCTCCTCGCTCATCACCCAGTTTTGGAACAGCCGGGCGGCGTTTGGATGCGGCGCGTTGGCCGAGACCGCCTGCCAGGAATTGCCGAAAAGCGGCGTCGGGCTCGGCCGCACCCAGCGCACCGGGGCCCCCTCCTGCCATTTGGTGAGCGCCACTCCCTCCCACAGCCAGAAAACGAAGTCGCGTTCACCGGCGATGATGCGGTCGAGTGCGATCGGGTTATCGCTGTAAACGCGTGGGCGTTGGGCGGCGATGGCGCGCAGGAACGGCAGCCCGTATTCCTTCTCCATTTTGGGGCTGAGGAACATCTGGATCGGTGCGTAGCAAGCGCCGCATTTGCGCTTCACGATGGCGAAACGGTTCTTGAACACAGGGTCGATCACCGATTTCCAGCCGCTGCCAAGCAGCTTCGCTTCGTCCTCGGTTACCCGATTGGAATTGTAAACGATGGCCATGTCGGTGGTGTACGGCGCATAGGCGAAATCGCCGATACGGAAGCTTTCCGGCACGCGGTCGAAAGTCGGCACCCGCCACGAGGCCAGCATCTTCTTTTCGACCAGATCATGGGTCAGCGGCTGGTCGCTGAGCAAAAGCAGGTCGGCGATGTGCTGTCCGGCCTCGGTCTCCTGGAGGAAGCGCTGGTATTGCTGCGGCCCAGAAGTGCGCATCAATTGCACCTTCACGCCGGGGTATTTCGTCTCGAACCGAACGACGAAGTTCTGCATCGCCTCCAGCGGGGCCGCCTCATACCAGACGATCTTGCCCTCGGCTTTGGCCAATTCATAAAGCTGGGCTTCATCATTCGGCCCAGGCGCTGCTGCTGCCGTGCCGGTCGATGCCAATGCGGCGGCACCTGCGAGAGCCGCTCGGCGGCTGATAATGAAGGGATGATCAGACATTTCTATCTCCCGGTGTCACGTCTTACGCGCTCTTTTGCGCGAGAGTAGTCGTGCGCCGGTCGCTGTCAATCACTTGACGACTGTCATACAGCGCGAGGGCTTGCTGCGCCTAGTTCCCCTGAGCTTTACAGGCGTCAGTCAGCACCCTAGCGTTCCGATGTGCCGAAGGAGACGCGAGAAGATGATCCAGTCCTTGCGGCGTGCAGCCACCGTCGAAATCTCCTCGGCACGTGATCTGGCTCTGGCCACAACATGAGCCGGGTTGTCATCAGGAACCTCGTCAAGCGCTATGGCCCGGTGGCAGCGGTGAGCGACATCGACATTGCCGAGGGCGAGTTCATCGCCCTGCTCGGCCCGTCCGGTTGCGGCAAGACCACCACCTTGCGTTGCATCGCCGGGCTGGAGGAGGTGTCGGACGGTGAGATCATCATGGGTGATCGGTTGGTATCCTCGAAAACCGAATCGGTGCCGCCGGAGAAGCGCGAGATCGGCATGGTGTTCCAGTCCTACGCCATCTGGCCGCATATGACGGTGGCCGAGAACGTGGCGTTTGGGCTGGGGATGAAAGGACTTGCCAAGTCCGAGGTTGCCGACCGGGTGCAGACCGCGCTGAGTCTGGTGGGACTGGCGCCATACGGGTCGCGGGGTGCCAGCCAACTTTCCGGCGGGCAACAGCAGCGCGTGGCGCTCGCGCGGGCCATTGTGCTGGAGCCGGGGGTGCTGCTGTTCGACGAACCGCTGTCCAACCTTGATGCCAAACTGCGCGAGAAGATGCGCTTCGAACTGCGCGAACTGCAGACACGGCTTGGCACGACCTCAATCTACGTCACGCATGACCAGCAGGAGGCGATGGTGATCGCTGACCGCGTGGTCCTGATGAACGAGGGGCGGATCGACCAAATCGGAGCGCCGACGGCGCTGTATTCGAGGCCGGTGTCGCGCTTTGGCGCCGAGTTCATCGGGTTGGCCAACATATTTCGTGGCCAGGTTGTCGGCACGGAGGGTGGCACGCAGGTGAGAATTTCCGACGACGTCGTGCTTCACAGCCTGGATTGCGGTTTCGCCATCGGCCAGAGCGTGGATGCGGTGTGTCGACCGGAAAATCTGTTGGTATCGCTGCAGGTTTTGCATGGGCCGAACAGTTTTCACACAACCATCGCGTCGAGCTACTTCCTCGGCAACATCGCCGACGTGACGATGCAGGCGGCGGGAGTGGAACTGCGCTGCCAACTGAGTCCGCCGCGCCCCTGGGGGGTGGGCAAGGAGATATGGGTGCAGGTGCCGCCAGAATGTCTCGTTCTGCTATCGGCGGACAATGCTGGATGACAACCGACGGTAGGCATTTTGATGCGGCTTACCAAATTCACTGCACGGCGAGCGCTCGCTGCAGCCGTGCGATAGCACCGGGTAAGCCGCGCACTTTCAGGACGCGACCGACAGCGTCGTAATCTTCGTTGAGAACGCGGGTGTTTTCGTAAATCTCACCAAGCAATCCTTGTTTGGCGTAAGGCAACACCAGCTCCGCGTCCTCCATCTTGGTCTCGAAGAACGCGATGATGGTCTCCCGCAACGCGGCGACGTCGGCGGGAGATTTGGATGAGAGCAGAATCGCGTCCGGATGCTTTGCCATGAGGGCAGCACGGTCCGCCGCGTCCACCTGATCACTCTTGTTGAGCAACAAGAGTGATGGCACCGAGTCTGCGCCGATCTCGCGCAGCACCGTGCGGCTCACCTCAAGCTGCGCTTCATAGGTCGGATCGGACGCATCGACGACAAAAAGCAGCAACGATGCCTCAAGGGCCTCATCCAAAGTGGAGCGGAACGAGGCGACCAAATCATGCGGCAATTGCTTGATGAAGCCGACCGTGTCGGAGACCAAGATGCGCGGCTTCGTCTCGGGCTTAAGGGTGCGCACCGTGGTGTCGAGCGTTGCGAAAAGCTGATCGGCCACCAACACTTCGCTGCCGGTGAGCGCGCGCATCAGCGAGGATTTTCCGGCGTTGGTGTAGCCAACCAGTGCCACGCGCAATTGGTCGTTGCGGGCGGAGCGACGCTGGTCGTTGTCGCGCTGGATCTGTTCCAACTGGTCCTTCAGCTCGGCCAAGCGGTCGCGAATGTTGCGGCGGTCGAGATCGAGACTGGTCTCGCCCGCTCCTACGCCACGCTGCCGCCCTCCGCCTGTTGCGGATTCGCGCAGACGGGGCGCGACATATTTCAAACGCGCCATCTCCACCTGGAGCTTTGCCTCGCGGCTGCGTGCGTGTCGATGGAAAATTTCCACAATCACGCCGGTGCGGTCGAGCACCTTCGCCCCCGTGGCGTTTTCGAGATTACGGGATTGGCTGGGGGATATTTCATGATCGACAATCACGAATTCCGGTCGAGGTAAGTCAACCGATTTGGACGTGTCTGCGGGCTCATCCGGCGTGACGATGTCGGCCGAATCAAATCGCGCGCGAGCCTTGGATGTCTTCGGAGCAGTCCAGCCGCCAACGACGCCGGTGCCGCCGGTCAAAGCAGCAAGCTCGGCCAACTTGCCGGAGCCGAGTACAGTCAGCCCGCCGATGCCGCCGCGCTTCTGCACCAGAGTGCCGGCCACTTCGTAGCCCAATGTTTCGACAAGTCGGCCAAGTTCCTTAAAGCTGGCGTCCTGGGCGGTGTCATCAACCCCGTCCATCTGAACGCCGACGAGAATGGCACGCGGTGTTGGCTGTTTGGTTTCCATGCCTGGAACGCTAGCACGAACATCCGCCCATCGCGCGATCAGACCCCGAAAATGGTCGAATACGTCTTCTTGATCTCGCCGATATTTGCCTCCAGCGCCGCCGTGTCCGCACGGAGCAGTTTGATGTCGGATAGCGGTCGCACCGACGGATGCACGTTGATGTCTTGGCGCACCGAGCGGAGCAGGCCCAAATCCGTCATCGTCTGCTGTGCTTCGCGGGAGAAGAGGTAATTGCGCAGCAAGCGAGCAGCGTTGGGGTGGGGTGCCCCTTTCATCACAACGAGATTGCCTTGGCTGGTTGGGGTACCTTCGGTGGGGTAGACCACTTCCACCGGTGAGCCGCCAGCCTTCAGCCGCAGCAGAACATATTCGCTGCAATCGACCAGAACCAGCCGCTCGGCAGCCGCAATCTTGCGCGGTGGCTCGGTGGCCGATTGGACCTGCATGACGTGCAATTTGGCCAGGTTGCGAAACCAGTCCCACCCCAGCAACTGGCTGAGTTCGAAGGTCGCCGCCATGGTGATGCCCGCATAGGATGGGTGCGATTTCACCAGCCGGTTGGTCCATTTCGCGTCGATGAGGTCGGCGAAGCCTTTGGGGGCGTCAGCGGCCTTGAGGTATTTTGTGTTGTACCCCATTGGCGAGACGCTCAGGCGGAAGGTTGCAAAATGCCCATCGGGGTCGCGTTCTGACGCCGCCCACTGCTTTTCGACGTCTGGCGCCAACTCCCGAAGCAACCAGCCATCACGTTTCCACACCAAAGCGTGGATGGGATCTGTCGACTCCACAACATCGGCGATTGCCAGATTGCTGGCCTGTTCCTGCGCGATCCGCTGGAACAGCCGCTCGCCTCCGGCGATCTGAGTTTTTACTGTGATGCCGGGATAGGCCGCTTCGAAATTCTTCGTCAGTTGCTCAATGACCGGCAAATCCATCGAACTGTAGAGCGTGACAGTCCCTTCCTTCGTCGCAGCAGCCACCAGCGCGTCATCGCTGCCGGTGGTGTCAGCGAGGGTGTTTCGGGCAAGGCCAGATAGGGCAAGGGCAGTCGTGCCGGATAAGAAACGTCGCCGCCCGCAGAAGTCGGTCAAGAATGAATTGTGCCGCATCACCGTTTGACTCCCTGACTCGCCTATCTGATATACGCCTCCACCGGACCGGCGCAATCGCCGCCCCCTTCGGCAAAGGTAGCGCGTCGCTCATGGCTGAAATCGTGTTTGCCGGCGTCACCAAACGCTTTGGTACCAGTTTGGGCCTGGATGCGTTGTCACTGACCATTCCTGATCGCGCGCTCACCTGCCTTCTAGGGCCGTCCGGCTGCGGCAAAACCACAACATTGCGGCTGCTCGCAGGCTTCATGACGCCAGATGCGGGTGACATCCGGATCGGTGGCAAGCTGATGTCCTCTGCTGGAGCCTCGGTGGCCCCGGAGCGGCGCGACATGTCGATGATTTTCCAGTCCTATGCTCTGTGGCCACACCGCACCATCGCCCAAAATGTCGGCTACGGCCTGCTCCAACGCGGCATGCGCACGGCCGAGATCGCATCGCGCGTTAGCGAAGCGTTGGCACTCGTCCAGCTCAGCCACGTCGCAAGCCGCTATCCCGGCGAACTTTCAGGTGGCCAGCAACAGCGCGTGGCCCTCGCCCGAGCGGTGGTGGTGCGACCGCAGACATTGTTGTTGGACGAACCGCTTTCCAACCTCGACGCCAATCTGCGCGAGGAAATGCGCGCCGAAATCCGCCGTCTGCACGATCTCTATGGTTTGACCACGGTCTATGTCACCCATGACCAGACCGAGGCGATGACGACCGCCGATCAAATCGCGCTGCTGAATGGCGGCCGCGTCGAACAGATTGGCACGCCGGAGGACATCTATGTCCGCCCCGCCTCCATCTTCGCTGCCCGCTTCATCGGCAATGCCAATATCCTCGCCGCCACACCGCTTGATTTGCACAATGTCCGGGTCGGCGACCTCGCGCTGTCCTGCGGCTCGGGTGACGCCGTCAGCGCCACTGCGGTGGCCATTCGGCCGCATCAAGTGCGGCTGCAACCCGATATGTCCGGCCCGCTGCCCGCGAACACGCTGAGGGTCAATGTGCTGCGCCAGTCCTATACCGGCATGGCACGTGAGTATCGGGTGCGCACGGCGTGGGGTGAGGAGATGAACATCACGGCACCGGACGACCAAAGATTCGAGTTCGGCAGCTTGGTGTTGGCCACGCTGCCCGCCGCACATTGCCGCGCGTTGGCTGGCTGAGGAACCGATGTCCCTCCGGTCCCCACGCTTGCGGCGTTTCCAACTGGACAGCTTCACGGCCATCGGAACGCTGGGCGTGCTTGCCATCCTGGCGTTGGTGGGCCTGCCGGTTGTCTGGGTGACTGGCTACGCCTTTTCGGACGACCACGGCCCGTCTTTGGCAAGTCTTTGGCAGGTTGCAACCGACCCCACTTTGATCGCCCCGCTTGGAATCACCCTGGTGATTTCCGCCTGCGTTGCAGTGTTCTCGCTGATCGTCGCCATCCCGCTGGCTTGGCTGATCTCACGCACCGATATCCCGTTCAGCCGCACCATCCGCGTGGTCGTGCTCTCCACCTATGTTGTACCACCCTTTCTTGGTGCCGTCGCCTGGGAGTTGCTGGCAGCCCCCAATGCCGGGCTGATCAACGTACTGGCTCGCGAACTGACGGACATGCCGCCGTTTGAATATCTGGTGAACATCTACTCGGTGCCCGGCCTTATCTTCGTCGACACATGCTACACCTTCGCCTTCGCCTTCACACTGGTGGCGACGGCCCTCGACCGGGTGCCGAACGAGTTGGAGGAGGCGTCGGCCATCTTCGGGGCCTCTCGCCTCGGCACGCTGCGCCAGATTACCTTGCCGCTCGTCATGCCCGCCTTGTTGGCGAGCATGATCGTCGCCTTCCTGCATTCGATGATTGAGTTCGGCACGCCCGGTGTGCTGGCTTTGCCTGCAGGATTCCACACCGTCACCACGCGGATCTGGAGCCTGTTCCAATATCCGCCACAAACCCATATCGCGGCGGCTGCATCGATGCCGCTGCTGGTGATCACGGTGCTGCTCCTGCTCGCCCAGAACCGCCTGACAGGCCGACGCCAGATTTCCCTGATCGGCGGCAAGGGCCAACGCGTCGCCAAACTGAGTTTGGGCGCTCTGCGCTGGCCCGTCTTGGCTGGCTGTCTGTTGGTTCTGGCGATTCCGGTTTTCTTGCCGCTCTGGGCGCTGATCCGGGTCGCCTTCGCCACAGGCGGAGACGGCGTGGTCGATATCGGACATTGGGGATGGGACAATTGGCGCTTTGTCTTCGGCGAATTGTCCTCCACCTGGCCCGCCTTCGCCAACACGCTCAAGCTCGGCATCGTCACTGCGACATTGGGTGCAGCGCTCGCTTTGGTACTCGCCTATGTCGCCACACGCCGCAGCCTGCCCGGCAGCGGTCTGGTGGGCATCATCGCCATGATACCGGCTGCAATTCCAAGCATTGTGCTCGCGGTCGGCATGTTTGTGGCCTACACCCGCCCGCCGCTTCTGCTGTATGGCACGCTGGGTATTCTGCTTCTGGCGTTCATCACCATCCAGACGCCATCCGCCTTCCAACAGATCGGAAGCGCACTGCGCGGGCTGCATCCGGAACTCGAAGAAGCAGCTCGCATATTCGGCGCTACTCGCCTGCGTGCGATCGCAGATGTTGTCATCCCCTTGGTGCGGCCAAGCCTCATCGCGGCTTGGTGCTTCATGTTCGTGGGGGCCATTCGAGAACTCTCAGCGGCAATCCTGCTGTTCACCACCGACACAGAAACGGTGCCGGTGCTGATTTACGACCTGAATGAAGGTGGCCGTCTGGGCCCGATTGCGGTGCTGGGCCTCACCTTGCTGATGGTGACTATGCTGGTCGTCATTGTCGCCAACCTGATTGGCGGGCGTCGTCCGTCATGAACGCCAAGAGCACCTAATTCATGCCCTTCCTGACTCGCTCCGACGATCTTCGTCTGCACTACACGATCGACGATTACACCGATCCCTGGAAAAGCGCGCCCGTCCTGATTCTCCAGCACGGCAATGGCCGCTCCGGTGCGTTTTGGTATCGCTGGATCCCATATCTTGCCCGCTTCTTCCGCGTCATCCGCCCCGATTTACGCGGGCTGGGCCTCACGGAGGGACATGTCCCTGAGTCGGATCTCACCCTCAACACATTGCTGGGCGATCTGGATGCTCTGCTCGACGAGGTTGGTGCCAAGGACGTCCATTTCTGTGGGGAATCGATGGGCGGGATCCTGGGGTTAGCCTATGCCGCAACCCGCCCGGAACGCGTCCGCACCCTCACTTTGGTGGCCACCCCGGTCTTCATCGAGGACCAAATGAAGGAGCGCTATTCACTCGGCCATGGATCGCGCACCGACGCCATGGAAAAAATGGGCATGCGCGCCTGGCTTGAAGCCACCACAAGTGGTACCCGGCTTCCCGCCGACAAACAGCCAGAGTTGTTCAATTGGTATATCGAGAATTTCCTCAAAGGCGACGCCCAAGTTCAAGTCGCGATGGCACGCTTGGTGAACAGCGCCAATGCCGAGGCCTTCCTGAAACACGTCAACGCACCGGTGCTTGGACTTTACCCGACGGCAGGCCACATCACCAGCAACGCGCAGGAAACAATGCTACGGGAAGGGCTCAGCGATTTCCGCATGGTCCATCTGCCGACATTCTACCACATGATCCATCTGCTTTATCCCGCAACGTGCGCCCACGAAGTTCTGGCGTTTTGCGCTGGGTTTGATGGAACTTCATTCAAAGAGGATTGATGCCACGAGAAAGTGGGAACCGGTGCCGTCGGATATCGACCATTTATTTTGATTTTATCCACCATTTCACTGGCTTCGATTCTGATTTTACTGAACGGCCGCGCCGGTTTGTATTCGTTGCAGGCTTCCTGACCGGCGCAGTCTGCGAGGGTGCCCTGGCTTCGGATTTCGCTTCGGTGACCGTCGCGCGGCGGGGGGCGGCCATAAGGTCCAGCAAGCGCTGCTCCAATGTCTGGCGCACTTCCTGTTCAGCAGCCAGCGCCGTTTCCAGAGCAAGCTTTTCAATCTCGGCGTTGGCGCGGGCTTCCTCGCGTACCAGCATGGCGTGGCCAAGCTTGGTTTGCAGGTCGCGGATCGTTGCCTGCGCCTCAGCCAAACTCCGCTCTGCCGTCTCCCGCGCATGTCGTTCGGTCTTGAGCGCCTTCTCGGCAGCTTCCAAACGAATGGTGGGAGATCTTCCGGTCGCCGGATGTGTCTCAGCGGCGTGTTGCCCATTATCGCGTCGAATCATGACGATGGGCACTTCGCCATCCTGCACGAAGCGCGATTTCGGGCGATCAGTGGCGTATCGTTCGCCCGAGCGTGCGGCAGGCATTGAGTGCGCCTGAGCGGAAGCGGCGCTCTCGAGTCCGAGCGCACGGCGCACTTTAGACTCCGTGTCGTCAAGCTCAGAGGAGTCGGTGGATTGTCGCGATTGAGAGTTCGGTGTCATTGATGGTTCCAAATGGGGCACGCAAGCGAGCGTTAAATACCTTGCGATAGCCAACGATACAAAACGGTACGCTTGTCTTACAGGAAATTCAGGGGTGCCGTCTTGTGTTACATAGCTATGAGCTGTCCCCAGAAATTCGGGCGGGGCGATAACGTGTTCGTCTCTGGACGAACGACGGGAGACGATCGTCTAATGGACACGCGAGCTCTAAGGAGCTGGCTTCAAGGCAATGGTTGCAATGGACGACGGCATGGGTGCCTGCGCACCAGATGCGAAAAACAATTTGCCATGCCCTCATTTTAGAATTAACCAGATAGTTAATCGTAAGAACCCGCGCCAAGCAGTTCGTTGGCGAAATCCTCGCTCATCACTGATTGGGAGTGATTCTCATGAGCCGTCTCGTATTCGTCCTCAACGGTCCGAACCTGAATCTGCTCGGCAAGCGTCAGCCGCATATCTATGGCCACGAGACATTGGCCGATGTGGAAGCGCAATGCCGCGAATTGGCCGAGGAACTGAACCTCAAAATCCGCTTCCACCAGTCAAACCGCGAATACGAGCTGATCGACTGGATCCACGAAGCGCGCGAAATCGCCGGGGGTATCGTGATGAACCCTGCCGCCTTCACCCACACTTCGGTGGCGATTCTGGATGCGCTGAACACCTTCGACCATCCGGTGATCGAGGTGCATATCTCCAACGTCCACAAGCGGGAGGAGTTCCGTCACCACTCTTTCGTCTCCAGCCGCGCCGATGGCGTGATCGCTGGTTTCGGCACGCAAGGCTATCTGCTCGGCCTCCGCCGGCTGGCCAAGCTGATCGACGAAAAGAAGGCGTGAGAAAGTGATGAAGACAACGACGCTGGTCGGCCTGATTGGGGCCGATATTCAAGGCTCCGCTGGGCCGGAACTGCATATGACGGAAGGGCAGGCGCAGGGCCTGTGGTACGTCTATCGCCTCGTCGATCTGACCAAGCTGGGGCTGACGCCTGACGCATTGCCGGATCTGCTGAAAGCCGCCGAGACCATGGGTTTCACCGGCCTGGGCATCACGCATCCCTGCAAACAGGCGGTGATCCCCTATCTGACCGAGCTGTCCGATGACGCCCGCGCGCTGGGGGCGGTCAACACCGTGGTGCTGCGCGATGGCAAGCGGATCGGCCACAACACCGACTGGTCCGGCTATGCCGAGGGCTTTCGCCGCAATATGGGTGACGTGAAGCGGGATCGCGTGGTGCAACTCGGTGCCGGCGGCGCGGGAGCGGCGGTGGCGCATGCCGGGCTGACGCTCGGCTTTGGCGAACTGACGCTGTTTGACACCGACCTGAACCGCGCCGCCGCCGTCGCCGACCGGCTGAATTCTCATTTCGGCCCAGGCCGCGCGGTGGTCGGCACCGATCTCGCCGCAGCCGTCGCCGCTGCCGATGGTCTGGTCAACTGCACCCCAATCGGCATGGACGCCCATCCCGGCGTGCCGCTGCCGGTTGAGATGTTGCGGGCTGATCTGTGGGTGTCGGACGTGATCTACTTCCCACGAGAGACCGAATTGCTGCGTCACGCGCGCGAGTTGGGTGCCCGCACCGATAACGGTGTGGGGATGAACATCTATCAGGCGGCGGCCCAGTTCCGGCTGTTCAGCGGCAGCGAGCCTGACGTGGAGCGGATGGCCCAGAGTTTCGCGCGGATTCGCCCTCTTTGATCCGAAATAACGAGCCGCTGGCGACGGCGCATGATAGGCTGAAGACGCTCAATGTGAGCGAGGCGGTCAATCAAGCCGCAGCTTCTGGAACGACGGTGCGGATCGACTGATCGCCGCCCCCACGCGGCGAATAGGGGCACCTCCAACTGACGCGCCGCCTGCGGGCGTTAGCGCATCTTCAACACGACGATATTGTCACTCGAAGGCTGCGTGCTCTTGCGCAATGCGGCGACTTCTTGCGGCGATACCGCGCCCGCTTTGTTGCCCCAGGCACCGCGGATGAAGCTGACAACCTCTGCAATCTGCCGGTCTTTCAACTGCTCTCGGAATTGCGGCATGCGGTAGGCGTCGGGGCGTCCCTTGGCGACGAGAGGCCAGGAGCCGTTCAGCACGATGTTGATCAGCGAGGCCGGATCCTTGTCGAGAACGGTGGGGTTTCCAGCCAAAGGCGGGACGTAAGGCGGGGCGGCGGCACCATTCGCGCGGTGGCAGGTCTGGCAGGCGCTGACATAGAGGGCGGCACCTGCTGTGTCGGTCTTGCCGCTCAGCAGGGCTTGGGCGGTGGATGTGTCCTCCACCCAGGCGGTCTCGGCCTCGGTGGCTGGCAGCGAGGCGAGAAAGGCGGCGATGGCGGCGAGGTCGCTGTCGGTCAGATAGGGGGTGGAGTTGTTGATCACGTCCCCCATCGAGCCATAGGCGACCGCGTGGCGGTTGTGGCCAGTCTTGAGGAATTCAGCGATCTCGCCCTGCGACCAGCTTCCCAGGCCGGTGGCCTGATTGGCGCGCAGGCTGGGCGCATACCAATCGTCAAGATTGGCACCGGCGAGGAAGCTGGAATCACGGGCGTCAAGCGACTTTTCCTGCCAGGCGGTGCCGCGCGGGGAGTGACATGCGCCGCAATGGCCGAGACCCTCGACGAGATAGGCGCCACGGTTCCACTGCGCGTCCTTGCTGGGATCGGGGGTAAAGCCGGGCGAGGGGGTATAGACCACGTTCCACACTGCCAACGGCCAGCGGGGGCTGAGAAAGGGCGGGATCTCGTTCGCCCGATTGGCCTGCCGCACCGCCGGGACGTCGTGCATGAAATAGTCGTAGAGATCGGCGATGTCGGACCCGGTCAGCTTGGCATAGGAGGGGTAGGGCATCGCTGGGTAAAGCCGATGGCCGTCGCGGGCGATCCCCCGGCGGATCGAGCGGTCGAAATCCTCCAGCGTGTAGCTTCCGATGCCGGTCTCGGGATCAGGAGTGATGTTGGTGGTGTAGAGTGTGCCGACGGGGCTTGCCATTTTCAGCCCGCCAGCGAAGGCGCGACCGCCAGGGACGGAGTGGCAGGCCACGCAATCCCCGGCGCGGGCGAGGTATTCGCCCTTTTCGTTGGCCATGGCTCCGGCGACGAAGCTGAAGCCCGCAAGCAGGGCTGCGGCCAGGATCAGGCGCTTCATGGGCGTTCTCTCACTTCCGGCGCAGGTCAGGCCGAGGCCGACAGGTCGAGATCCTTGATCGGCAGACTGCGAATACGCTTGCCGGTGGCGGCGAAGATTGCATTGGCCAGCGCGGGCAAGGCAGGCGGCAAAGCAGGCTCTCCGAGGCCGGTCGGTGGGAAGTCGGTGACGCGGAAATGAACCTCCACCGGCGGCGATTGGCGCATCCGCAGCGGCAGCACGGTGTCGAAATTGCCCTGCACGATCTTCCCGCCCTGCAGATGCAGGCCGTGGCCGAGTGCGGTGCCGATGCCGTCCAGCGCCGCACCCTGGGCCTGGTTCTCGGCGTTCAACGGGTTGATGATCTGGCTGCCGATGTCACCAGCGACCCAGATCTTGTCGACGGTGATCTCACCCGCCGCGTTGACGGTGGCCTGCACCACTTCGGCGAAATAGCCGAGATGGCTGTAATAATAGGCCAGCCCCATGCCGGTGCCTTTCGGCAGACTCTTTTTGCCCCAGCCGGATTTCTCGGCGGCCAGTTCAATCACGCCGCGCATCCGCCCGGTGTGGAAGCCCGGTCCGGCGCGCGGTCCGGGCGGGTCGGGCAGCAGGCGGGGTTCGCCGAGCAGGCCGAGTGCGAATTGTAGAGGATCGACGCCCGCCTTGTGCGCCAACTCGTCGAGGAAGGATTGGAAAGCAAAGCCCAGCCCGTTCGAGCGCGGCGCGCGCAGCGGGCCGGTGGGGGCACGCAGCGGGATCATCGACATGCCGTAATCGAGATGTTCGACCAGCCGCGCGGGGAATTCGGCGGCTGTCATCTCGGCCGAGGCGGCAACCTCACCGTTCTGGCTGAAGGTGACGAAATGGTCGGCGAACGCGATCAGCTTGCCATTGCCATCGAGGCCAGCCTTGAAGAAATGGAAGCCAGCGGGGCGATAGAAATCGTGCCGCATGTCGTCTTCACGGGTCCAGAGCAGCTTGACCGGTGCGCCCACGACTTTCGAAATCCAGGCTGCCTCGACCATATAATCATTGCTCAGCCGCCGCCCGAAGCCACCACCGGCGCGGACCATGTGGACCTTGATCGCCGATTCCGGGATGCCCAGCGTGTTGGAGACCAGTTTCGAGCCGGGAGCGGGGTTCTGCGTGGGTGCCCAGATCTCGACTTTGCCGTCTTGGACATGCGCCGTGCAGTTCTGCGGCTCCAGGTTGATGTGCGACAGGAAAGGGTAGGAATACGCCGCCTCGACCACGGTTTTTGCCTTGGCTAACCCGGCATTCACATCGCCGTCACGCCGCAGAGCCATGGCGGGCTTGCCGCTGGCCAGCCGGGAGGCAGTGGCGGCGAAATCGGCGGTGCTTTGGCCGGTGATGTCGCCTTCATCCCACACGATATCGAGTTGCTGGCGCGCCCGGTTGGCCTGCCACCAGCTGTCGGCGACCACGGCGACACCGTCGAGCAGGCCGCGCAGATCATTGCCGCCCTTGACCTCGAAGGCGGCGCGCACGCCGGGGAGCGCGCGTATCACGTCAACATTGGAGCTGACCAGCTTGCCGCCATGCACGTCGCATTTCTGGAAGACGGCGTAGAGCATGCCCGGCACGCTGACATCGATGCCGAACATCGGCTGGCCGGTGACGATGCGCGGGACTTCGATGTTGCGCGTCGGCTGGCCTATGATCCGGAAATTCTTAGGGTCTTTGAGTTTGAGCGTGTTGAGATCGGGCACTGGCTGAGCCGCCGCCTTGGTCGCCAATGCGCCATAGCCGAGGCTGCGCCCGCTGGGGTTGTGCAGCACGAGACCGGTCAAGGTCTCGCACTCCGATACCGGAACGCCCCATTCGGCGGCGGCGGCGGCGATCATCATGTGACGACCGGCGGCACCGACGCGGCGCATCGGCAGCCAATTCACCGGAGTGGCGGTGCTGCCGCCTGCGGTCTGCGCGGGATATCGGGAGTCGAGATCGGCCTGATCGATCTGCACCCGGTCCCACGAGACATCGAGTTCCTCGGCGATCAACATCGGCAGCATGATCTTCACGCCTTGGCCGATCTCCGGGTTCTTGGCCGTGATTGTCACCAGACCATCTGGGGCGATGCGGACATAAGCGTTGAGCGTGGCGGCGTCGCGGCCCGCCTTGCCCAGGCTTGCCGCCTTGGCGGGGGCCTTGATGGTGGCGGTGAGCAGCAACCCGCCGCCTGCGGCGAGGCTGGCCTTAAGGAAGTTCCGACGTGCCAACATGCTCAAGCCCTCCCTGCTTCGGCGGCGTGTTTGATCGCGGCTCGGATGCGGGTGTAGGTGGCGCAGCGGCAGAGATTGCCGTTCATCGCCTCATTGATGTCGTGATCGGTCGGGTTCGGCGTACGGGTCAGCAGGGCCGTGGCGGACATGATCTGCCCGGCCTGGCAATAGCCGCATTGCGGCACGTCGAGTTCGATCCAGGCTTCTTGCACCAACTTGCCGAGGCGGCTCTCACCGACGGCTTCGATCGTGGTGATGCGGCCATTGCCGACCGAGGCGATGGGAGTTTGGCAGGCGCGGATCGGGTGGCCATCCATATGGACGGTGCAGGCCCCGCATTGCGCGGCACCGCAGCCGAATTTGGTGCCCTTGAGGTCAACCACGTCGCGCAGCACCCAGAGCAGGGGTGTCTCGCCGTCGATATCGACGCTTTGCTGAGCGCCGTTGATCTCGATTGTGTAGTGCATAGGAAGTGCAGCCCCCTCGCCCGTTCTTTTTTTCATATTTGGTGGCTGCGGCAAATTAGGCAAGCTCAATGGAGCGTTCAACGCTGTACCCAACGTTGGTCCACACCTGCGGGAACAAGTGAATTTCGCAGCGAGGTACAACTCCACCCATCCCTTCAATGTAGGGTTTGAAGGGATGCGGGCATGGCGGCGGAAAATCGAGCCTTCACCGCGACGTGGAAACCGCTACACTTGCGCAAAAAACCGGGTCGACACGGTCGGACCCGACATCCACTGCGGGGAGGCGGATTATGTCACAATCTAAGGACATTCGGAATCTGGGATTGGCGTCGCTGGGCGCGGTGCTCGAATATTTCGATTTCCAGGTTTACGTGTTTGTGGCGGCGGCGCTCAGCGTGGCGTTCTTCCCACCCGGAGCGTCAACCTGGGTCAAACAGGTGCAGGTGTTCGGCATTTATGCAGTGGGATATCTGGTCCGCCCGGTGGCGGGGATCATCATCGCCCATTACGCCGACAAGATCGGTCGCAAGAAGCTGTTCATCTTCACCGTTTTGCTGATGTCGATCCCAACCTTCGCGATGGGATTGTTGCCGACCTACGACCAGATTGGCTGGCTGGCACCCGCCTTGCTGCTGATCCTGCGAATCGCCCAGGGGTGTGCAGTGGGTGGTGAGTTGCCGGGGGCTGCGGTGTTTGTCACCGAGCATGCCAAGCCGAACCGAATCGGGGTCTCTGGCGCTGTGTTCTCCGGGGTGACGAATTGCGGCCTGCTGCTGGGCGCGTTCGCTGCGGCGATGTCCAAGCATGTGGCCGATCTGGACCCGTCGCTAGCGCAGTTGGCGTGGCGGCTGCCATTCCTCCTCGGCGGTGCGTTCGGGTTGGTGGCGGCCTATCTGCGCCGCAGCCTGGAAGAGACGCCGATGTTTGAGGAGATCAAGGCGTCGAAGAAGATTTCCAAGCAGTTGCCGCTTGGTGTGATTCTACGCGAGCATCGGATGGAATGCGTGTTCGTGCTCGGGCTGGTGTTTGCTTTCTCGTCCACCAGTGGCGTGTATTTCCAATATCTGCCGAGTTATCTGATCGGCCAGCTGCATTTCAAAGCTGATTTGGTGTTCAACGCCAATGTGTTTGGGGTGACGGCGTTTGTCTGTGGAATGCCGGTTTGGGGGTGGCTGCGCGACAAATTCGGTCTTCAGCGGGTTCTGGTAACGGCCACGCTGCTGAACATGTGCATCAGCGTGTGGTTCTTCAACTTTCTGCCCACGCTGGCGAGTGACGATGTGCGGCTGATCTACGCCATTATTGTTGTGGGATTGTTCGCTAGCTGCGTGCACGGGATCATTCCGAGCACGATCGCAACCCTGTTCCCCACTCCGATCCGTCAGAGCGGCTACTCGTTGCCCTATGTGGTGGGAACTGCGGTCTTCACTGGTCTCACCCCGTTGGCTTTGGCGTGGTTGGTGGCGGATTACGGGCTGTTCGCGCCGATGTATCAATACCTTCTGGGCTGCGCGATCGCGCTGGTGATCGCCGGCACGTTCCGCTTCATGCCGCAATATCTCGGCACGCAGACCACGGCTGGGGAGTAATCGTCGCCATGGAACTTCAGGAAATGCTAGACCGCGCCGAGATCACCCGCGTGGTCAATGATTGGGGCCTGTGCCGCGACACCGGGCGATGGGACGCGCTGCGCGCGCTCTACGCGCCGGGGGGCACGATGCGGACGACATGGTGCGATTGCAGTGCGGAGGAGTTCGTCGACCGCTCGATCCAATCGGCTGCGCGCGGATCGTTTTCGGGGCATTTCATCGGGGCATCGACGATCCGGGTGAACCACAAGCGGGCGATTGCCGAGACCCGGATGGTGCTGATGCTTCGCGCCGAGATTGAGGGCGTGAAGGTGGATGTCGCCTGTCAGGGGCGGTTCTACGACCAGTTCGTCAAGACCGAGGCGGGATGGCGAATCCTGCATCGCGTGCCGGTCTATGACAAAGATCGGCTGGATCCGGTGGAGCCGGGTCGGACGGTCCATCTCGATCCGGAGCGTTTGGCGCGGTTTGCCGAGGGGTATCGGCATATCGCCCATATTCAATCCCTCGGCGGCATGACCCTCACCCCAGGTCTTCCCACCCGCAACAGCCCGGAAGAGGCGAAATTGCTGGCCGATGGTGATGCTTGGCTCAACGGAGATCACTCATGAGATTGGGCCAACCCTGTGGCTGCCTATCGCGCCGCGGCTTCATTTCGAGCGCCATCGCGGCGGGCGTCGCTGCCACCACCAAATCCACGCTGGCGGCACAGCCAGCGTTTCGGGTGGATGTGCATCACCATCTCTATCCGCCGGAATTGCTGACGCGGGCGGCCAAGGTGATGCCGCTGCTGCCGCTGATCTCGGGTTGGCGGGTGGAGCATTCTCTCGAAGAGATGGACGCGGCCGGGATCAAGACTTCGATGCTGTCGCTCGCGATGCCGGGCGTTGCCTTCGAGACGCCCGAGCAGGCGCGGCTTCTGGCGCGGCTGACCAACGAATACGGTGCGGGGTTGGTGCGCGAGCACCAGGGCCGATTCGGCTTCTTTGCCATTCCGCCCTTGCCAGATGTGGAAGGCAGTCTGCGCGAAATCGAATATGCGATGGATGTGCTCAAGGCGGACGGCATCGGCGTGTTCACCAATTATCCCGGCAATATCTGGCTGGGCGACCCGAAATTCGCGCCGGTTTATGAGGAGCTGAACAGGCGTAAGGCGGTGCTTTACACCCATCCCAACACGGCTGATTGTTGCACGAATCTTACGCCGGGGATTGCCGACACGGTGGTGGAATACGGCACCTCCACCACGCGGTCGATTGCAACGATGGTCTTTGGTGGGTTTGCCAAGAAATACCCCGACATCAAGGTGATCTTCAGCCATGCAGGCGGCACGATGCCGTATCTGATCGAACGGTTCGAGTTTCAGGCGAAATCGGGGAAATATCCGAAAGAGATGCCGGAAGGGGTGCATCCCGCTATCGAGCATTTCTTCTACGACACCGCCCAGGCCTCAAACCCCGAGGCGTTGGGCACGTTGATGAAGCTGGTGCCGAGTTCGCAGATCGTCTTCGGCACCGATTATCCGTATCGCACCTGTGTGGAGCACGTGACCAACCTGCGTGCGATGAATTTGGCGGCGGCGGATTTGCGGGCGATTGAGCGGGACAACGCGATTCGGATGCTGCGAGGAGTCGGTTGAGCTCAGCCTACTCGGCCGCCCGTTTTTGCGCATCGAACCAGGGGCATACTCCTTCGCTGAGCGCGTAATTGCCCGGCATGACCTGGACCGGCTGACGCAGGCCGTTGCGCCCGCATTGCAGCCGCATGTCGCGGAATTTCGCCTGCATGTCCGGTGTCATGAATGGGCGGTCATGGCCCCACATGCTGGGGCCGACATTGGTTTCGTGCGGCACCCACGTTGCCGGATCGATGGTGCGACCACCCCAGCCATATTCAATAAAAAAGCCAGAGGGCGTGTGAACATAGAATGACGTCATCCAATCATTGGTGTGTCGTCCCAGCGTGTAGGCGATGCGACCCGATTCGAGTTGGGCGAGATCGTAGCCTTGGCCGACATCGTCGAGGCTGTACAATTCGACCATGAAATGATGAAAGCCGCGCCTGCCAGTGCCGATCATTGCGAAACTGTGGTGGCGACCATTGATGTGGAAGAAATACAGGCCGTAAGGCTCCAGCCCGTAATCGCTCATACCGAAGCCCAACACGTCACGGTAGAACGGCATCAGCAATTCGATGTTCTCGACTTGCAGCACGACATGGCCCATGCCGAGCGCGCCGGTGCGGAAGCCCGAAATTGGGCGGCCCGGCACGAAGGGATCGCTGGCGATTTTTGGGCCGATGACGATTTCGATTCGGTGGCCGGCTGGATCATGGAAGACGATCAGTTCCGCCACTTCGCGCTTGTCCGCCAACGCCCGGCTGCCGCGCGTAACCGCCAGACCCTCTGCCTCGATGCGTGCGGTGACGCGGTCGAGCGCCGCAATGTCGGCCGCCTCGAAGCCGAAATAGCCGATATCATCGCCCTCGCTGCTATCGATGATCAAACGCTGCATCCGGTCATCCATCCGGAAACGCCGCAGATCGCCGGATGTCTCAACCTGTTGCATGCCGAGCAGATTGGTCGCCAACGCCGACCAATCGTCGAGCTTGGAGGATTGCAGACCGAGATAGGCCAGAGCGATGATGTCCATGATGGGCTCCTTGCGCCCAAAGATCGTATGAGTGTCGCCCAGTTGCGTCCACACCCAGGCGAGACCCACACGAAGCTGCGGCTCGTTTGACAGAATCGTGACGCTGTTGCGTTCGGTGTTCCCGCCGACGGCATCGACCAGCACCGTCTTCACATTCGGCACCTGCAGGCGCGAAGCCGTGCCGCGCAAGTTCATTTTTGGAACGACTTGATCTCAAGTCCGCATAAGCTGGCCTGAATGATCTGGCTCGCGCGTGGTTGGCAACTTGGGGGCTTGCCCGCGTGTCGCCGCGTTGTCCAAGATGTTGAAACACATTGAGGATGGTTTCCAATGACAATAGCCAGCCCGCCAGCGGGTGCTGCCACCACCCAATCGGGGCGAGTCGGTCTGATTTCATCCGTTCTCTGCTTTCTGGTGATTCTGCTCGACGGCTACGACACCGGCGTCGTCTCCTACACCGCGCCAACGCTTGCGCGGGAATGGCACGTGACCGCCGCCGCGTTCACTCCTGCCTTTGTTGCCACCAGCCTGGGCGCTGTGATCGGCTACATCTCCTGCGGGAAGTTGGCCGCGCGTTTCGGGCATCGGATGCTGGTCACCGCCAGTGTCGCCTTCTTCGGCCTGATGTCGCTGGTCTCGCTGCTGGCAACCGACATGACATCCTTGACGGTGCTGCGCTTCATCACCGCCCTCGGCTTGGGCGGCGCGATCCCGACCGCCATCGCACTTGCCGCTGCCCATGCGTCGACGCATCAGCGGGAACGGACGGCGTCTATCGTGACGTTGGGCATCGTGTTTGGCACCACAATCGGCGGCTATATCTCGGTGCCGATTTTGCAGAAATGGGGCTGGCAGGGGCCGTTTGTGGTCGGTGGGATTGTGCCGTTGCTCTGCGTGCCGGTGCTGTATCACTGGCTGCCGGATGCGCCGGTGCGCGGTGGGTCTGGTTCGGCGGGCGCGCTGTTTGCCAAGGGTCTGGCGGGATCGACGATCCTGCTTTGGTCGATGGCGCTGCTCTCCTTCATGCAGAGCTATTCGTTCACCTATTGGCTGCCGCTGCTGCTGACCAGCTATGGGTTTGACCGTGCGACGGCGGCACTTGGCAACACCTATACCGGGATGGGCACCATCGCGGGCGTGATCGTGATGTCCTTGGTAGTCGGCCGGGTTGGGTCGGCGCGGTATTTGTCGGGGGCTTTTGCCTGCGGGGCGGGGCTGGTTCTGTTGTTCGCGTGGGGCCACGTGTCGAACGATTACGTGCCGCCGCTGCTGGTGCTGTGCGGGTCGGTGCTCGGAATCGGCGGCGTGGGGCAGGCGGCGATTGCCTCAATGCTCTATCCGGCTGCTTTGCGGACGAACGGGGTTGGCTGGTCGTCGGCGATGGGGCGGCTCGGCTCGATTGTGGGGCCTGGGATTGCCGGGTTCTTCCTGCATCTGAACTGGCCTGCCGGTGACATCATCGCCCTTGCTGCCGTGCCCGCCTTGGGGGCCTCAATGGCTGCGATTGCGATCCATCTACGCCTGCGTGGCAAGGCTTCCCGGGAGATTTCGGCATGAGTGACTCGGTTCAAATTCGCACCGGACTGGGCGAGATTCTCGGCGAACAAGCAGATGGCGTGATCCGCTTCCGCATCGTGCCTTATGCGCGCCCGCCAGTCGGTGATCTGCGATTTGCCCCGCCGAAGCCGCCCCTGCCTTGGTCCGGCGTGCTGGACGCCCGAGCTGTCGGCCCGATTGCGCCGCAACCGCAGTCCCGCCTGCGAATGGCGATGGGGGATTTCCAGCGTGAGCAGAGCGAGGATTGCCTCACACTCGCCATCAGCACTCCCGCAATCACCGGCAAGCGTCCGGTGGTGGTGTGGCTGCATGGCGGGGCATATCTGAGCGGCGCGGGGTCGCTCGACTGGTATGATGGTGGGCCACTCGCCCGTGCGGGCGATGTGGTGGTCGTCGGCGTCAATTACCGCCTCGGCCCGCTCGGCTTCCTGCATTATCCCGGTCTGTCGGACGGGATGATGGGCCTGCACGATATGGTCGCAGCCCTGCAATTTGTCCGCGACCACATCGCCTCCTTCGGCGGCGATCCGGACTGCGTCACGTTGATGGGCCAGTCAGCGGGTGGCGGCGCGATCCTGCGGCTGATCGATTTCGACAACACCGAGGGGCTGTTCCACCGCGTCATCGTGCAAAGTGGCCCACCGCGTCCTGGCCCCACTGCGGCGGAGGCGTCGCGGCGCACGCGGCGGTATATGGAAATCCTCGGCATCGACGCCGACGCACCGGATGCAGGCGAACAATTGCGCCGTGCTCCGCTCGACCAGTTGATCACCCAGCAGATGACGGTGGCGCGGGAGTTGTCGCGCTTCGCCGCCATCGAGCCCGCCTTCCCGCCCTGTTTCGACAATTACGCGCCCGACTATGCCGACCGTGTCGCCGCCGGGATCGTCTCGCGCGGGATTGAACTGATGATCGGCACCACCAGCGAGGAGATGAACGCCTTCTTCCTCGCTGACCCGTCGATGACCAGTCCCGACCCGGCCGCCGTGGCGGAACGTTTCGAGACGCTGGGTGGTTCAGCCGGGACTTTGGAGGCTTATCGCCGCCATCATCCGGGCGGCAGCCTGCGCGATCTGCTCGGCGATCTGATCACCGATCACCGCTTCGTGCTGCCTTCGTTGGATTTGGCGCAACGCGTGCGGGCGCACGGTGGGAGCGCGTTCGTCTACGAGTTCAATTGGTCTGGCCCAAATTCAAAATGGAAGGCCTGCCACTGCATCGAACTCGCCTTTTGCTTCGGCACGCTGCCCGCGTGGAATGCGCCGATGCTCGAAGGGCTTGATCCCGGCATGTATGCCGAATTGTCGGCCACGATGATGGCGGCCTGGAGTGGATTTGCGCATCGTGGCGATCCGTCCTTGCCCGATCTGGCTTGGCCGCAATATGGCGCGGGGCGGGAGACGATGTGTTTCGGCAACGCGGTGCGGGTGGTGGGCGACCAGGCCGGCCTTGCCTGGAAGCGCGCGGGTCAATAAGCGCGAGCCGCCCGAACAAAAAAGCCCAGCCACACATCGGCGGCAGGGCTTTTCTAGTCGGTTGCGCGAATCGATCAGCGCAGCGAGGCGTTCAGTTTGGCCAGGGCGGCTGAACCTGGCACCAGGGCTGCATCGTCCATCGCGTTGAGCGGCGTGCTGGATGTGCCGAGATGGTCGTGCATGTCTTGGCTGTCCGAGTCGACATAGAGCAGGCCGGTGACGATCTCGCCCTTGGATTGGTGCTTCTGCACGTATTCCATCGCGGCGATCTTGTCGTTTACGTCATATTCGCTGTTGATCTTGCGCAGCTTGATCAGCGACCCGTCATGCTGGCGCACCACTTCGACCGAGCCTGGCGAATAATCCACCGTGATCTCTTGGCGGCCGAGGATCACGTCGAGGAAGTTCACCGCCTCGTTGTGCTCACGAACGTAGTCATAGCTCTTGGTGGAGCCTTCATGGTTGTTGAAGGTCACGCAGGGGCTGATCACGTCGATGAAGGCCGGGCCTTTATGAGCGAGGGCTGCTTTGATCAGCGGAACCAACTGCGTCTTGTCGCCAGAGAACGAGCGACCGACGAAGCTGGCACCAAGCAGCATCGCCATCGAGATCATGTCGATCGGTGCATCCTGGTTGGTCGCTCCTTTCTTATTCTTCGCCCCACGGTCGGCGGTGGCGGAGAACTGGCCCTTGGTGAGACCGTAAACGCCGTTGTTCTCGACGATATAGGTCATGTTCACCCCGCGCCGCATGGCGTGGGCGAACTGGCCGAGGCCGATGGAGGCCGAATCACCGTCTCCGGAGACGCCGAGATAGATCAGGTCGCGATTGGCAGCGGCTGCCCCGGTGAGCACAGAGGGCATGCGGCCATGCACCGAGTTGAAGCCGTGCGAGGCACCGAGGAAATAGGTCGGAGTCTTGGAGGAGCAGCCAATGCCGGACAGTTTGGCGATGCGATGTGGCGGCAAAGCGAGTTCGTAGCAGGCATGGATGATCGCCGCCGAGATCGAGTCATGGCCGCACCCGGCGCAAAGCGTCGAGATCGAGCCTTCATAATCGCGGCGGGTGTAGCCGAGATCGTTCTTCGGCAATTCCGGGTGATGCAGTTTCGGCTTCGGGAGGTAGGTCATTCTGCGGCCTCCTTCTGGGCGGCCTTGTCGAGGCCGAGTGATGTGCGGATTTGGCCAGCGATCTGGCGCGCGGTGATCGGCGTGCCGTCATAGTGCAGAATGCGCACAAGCTGACGCGGGTTAAGGTCGCCCTCGTTGATCAGCAGCGTGCGCAACTGCGCGTCGCGGTTCTGCTCGACGACAAAGACCTGCTCATGGGCTGCGATGAAATCATCAACCGATTTGTTGAACGGGAAGGCACGCACCCGCAGCAGGTCGATGTCCACACCGTCAGCTGCGAGAATTTCCGTGGCCTCTTCCATCGAGTCCGAGGTCGAGCCGTAATAGATCGCGCCGAGCTTGGTGGGTTTCGCCGCGTCCTTGCGGAGCGGGGTGGGCACGTAGGATTTCGCCGTCTCGAACTTGCGCAGCAGGCGTTCCATGTTGTCCTGATAGGCCGCGCCGTCCTCGGTGTAGATCGCCTTGCGGTCACGCGAGGTGCCGCGGGTGAAGAAGCTGCCGCGCGTCGGGTGGGTGCCGGGATAGGTGCGATAGGCAATGCCGTCGCCATCGACATCGGTGTAGCGACCGAACTCGCGACCGGCTTCGAGCTCCTCGGCGGTCATCACCTTGCCACGGTCCAAATGGCGGCTGTCATCCCAGGCGAACGGGGCGACGAGGCGCTCGTTCATGCCGATATCGAGATCGGTCAGCAGGAAGATCGGCGTTTGCAGGCGGTCGGCGAGGTCAAGGGCGGCGGCACCGAATTCGAAACACTCATTGGCGTCGCGCGGGAACAGCAGGACGTGCTTGGTGTCGCCGTGTGAGGCGTAGGCGCAGAGCAGCACGTCGCATTGCTGCGTCTTGGTCGGCATGCCGGTGGAGGGGCCCGCGCGCTGGACATCGACAAGCACCGCTGGGATCTCGGCGAAATAGGCCAGCCCGATGAATTCCTGCATCAGCGAGATGCCGGGGCCGGAGGTGGCGGTAAATGCCCGCGCGCCGTTCCAGCCAGCGCCGATCACCATGCCGATGGACGAGAGTTCGTCCTCGGCCTGGATGATGGCGAATTTCTTCTCGCCGGTCTCGGCGTCAACCCGGAAGCGGGTGGCCCATTTTGTGAAACCTTCCACTGCCGATGTGGAAGGCGTGATCGGATACCAAGCGCAGACGGTGGCCCCGCCATAGACCATGCCGAGACCGACGGCAGAGTTGCCCTCGACAAAGATGCGGTCGCCGACCTTGTCCGACCGGCGCACGCGCAGGCCGATTGGGCATTGCAAATGCTCCTGCGCGTAGGTGCGGCCAAGCTTGAAGGCCTGCACGTTGGCGGCGATCAGCTTGTCCTTGCCTTTGAATTGCTCGGCGAAAAGCTGCTCGAACACCTCTGGCTCGATGTCGAGCAGAGCGGACAGCACTCCGAGATAGATTACGTTCTTGAACAATTGCAGCTCGCGGGCGAGCTGGTAATTAGCGCTGGTGATCTGGGTGAGCGGCACGCCGATGACGTTGATGTCGGAGCGCAGCGAGCCATGCGGCAGCGCGCGCGTGCTGTCGTGGAACAGATAACCGCCAGGCACGATAGAGGCCACATCCTGGTTCCAGGTCTGCGGGTTCATCTGCACCATCAGATCCACGCCGCCACGTGCGCCGAGATAACCGGCCTCGGAGACGCGGATCTCGTACCAGGTCGGCAGGCCTTGGATGTTGGAGGGGAAGATGTTGCGCGGCGTGGCGGGCACGCCCATCCGCAAGATGGACTTGGCGAACATCTGGTTGGCGGATGCCGAACCCGAGCCGTTCACGTTGGCGAACTTCACAACGAAGTCGTTAACAGCCTCAATCGGTTTCATGCCGGAACTCCGTGGCTATGCGCCCCTTGGCATTTCTTCTGCTTCAGATCGACGACTTGCGGCTGGTCGAGCAAGAAGGTCTGCATGTCCCACGCTCCGGTGGGGCAGCGCTCGGCGCACATGCCGCAATGCAGGCAGACATCCTCATCCTTGACCATGATGTTGCCGGTCTTCAGGCCGGTGGCGACGTAAAGCGCCTGCTCCAGATTACGGGCTGGCGCGTTGAGCTTCAGGCGCAGATCTGCCTCGGACTCCGCGTCGGTCGTGAAGGTTAGGCAGTCGACTGGGCAGATATCGACGCAGGCATCGCATTCGATGCACAGCTTGGGGGCGAAGACGGTCTCGACGTCGCAGTTCAGGCAGCGCTGCGCTTCCTTGAACGCCATCTCGCGGTCAAAGCCGAGTTCGACCTCGGCATAGATATCGCGCAGAACGACGTCTTTTTCGGCGTGCGGCACCTTGAAGCGCAGATCGATGGAGACCGCGTTGTCATAGGACCATTCGTGGATGCCCATCTTCTGGCTGACCAAGGTGATGCCAAGCGGCGGACGTTCGGTGACGTCTTCGCCCTGGCAAAACTTGTCAATCGAGATTGCCGCCTGATGGCCGTGGGCGACCGCCCAGATGACGTTTTTCGGACCGAAGGCCGCGTCACCGCCGAAGAAGACCTGCGGCAAGGTGGATTGCAGCGTGTCCGGGTTGAGGCGTGGTAGGCCCCAGCGGTCGAAGGTGATTCCGCAATCCGGCTCGATCCAGGGGAAGGAGTTTTCCTGGCCAATGGCGACGATGATGTCGTCGGCAGCATGGAATTCGTCCGGCTCTCCGGTGGGCACCAGCGAGCGGCGACCCTTGTCGTCGTATACGGCGCGGACGATTTCGAAATTCATCCCGACCAGCTTGCCGTCTTCATGCACGACGTTCTTCGGCACGCGCATGTTGATGATGGGGATGTCTTCCTTGATCGCGTCCTCTTTCTCCCACGGCGAGGCCTTCATTTCCTCGTAGCCAGAGCGGACGATCACCTTCACATCCTCGCCGCCGAGACGGCGGGCGGAGCGGCAGCAATCCATCGCGGTGTTGCCGCCACCGAGCACGATGACGCGTTTGCCGACCGATTTGGTGTGGCCGAATGAGACCGAAGCGAGCCAGTCAATGCCGATATGGATGTTGGCTGCGGCTTCCCAGCGGCCCGGCGCATCCAACTCACGCCCGCGCGGGGCACCGGAGCCGACGAAGATGGCATCGAAACCCTCGGCGAGCAGCGCGCGCATCGAAGTGATGTAGCTGTTCGTGCGGATCTCGACGCCGAGCCGGGTGATGTAGCCGACCTCCTCGTCGATCACCTCATTGGGCAGGCGGAATTTGGGGATCTGCTGGCGCACGAAGCCGCCGGCCTCGGCATTGCCGTCGAACACCACGACCTTGTATCCAGCGAGTGCAAGGTCTCGTGCCACTGCGAGCGAGGCGGGGCCTGCGCCGACGCAGGCGATGGTCTTGCCGTTGAAGGCAGCGGGTTCGGGCATCATGCTCAGCACGTCGCCCTTGTTGTCGGCGGCGACGCGCTTGAGGCGGCAGATCGCCACCGGCTCTTCCTCCACCCGACCGCGACGGCAGGCCGGTTCGCACGGGCGGTCACAGACACGACCGAGAATGCCGGGGAACAGGTTGGATCGCCAGTTGACCATGTAGGCGTCGGCGTAGCGACCTGCGGCAATCTGGCGGATATATTCGGGAACCGGGGTATGTGCCGGGCAAGCATATTGGCAATCGACCACTTTGTGAAAGTAGTCCGGATTGCGGATATCCGATGACTCCACGTTCTTACTCCCACGCCTCTTGTCGTTTCGCGTTTCGTTGAGGCTTGACCTCACTATGCCCCTGGTTTCCGGTGCCCGGAAGCCGCAAATCGCTGACAGCAGACCATAGCGGATCGCAACAGGTGAGGGGGGACATCACAATGGTCCGCCGAACATCCAGACCGCCCAGATGGCGATCGACAGCGCTGGTCCGAACGGCAATGGGTCCGACCAGTTTGTATCCCCCTTTACAAACTGACGGACCACGGCCAGGACCAAACCTGCCATTGCGGCGAGGCAGATCACCCATGGCAGTGCCTCCCAGCCCAGCCACGCCCCACCGGCTGCGAGCATGCGGGGATCGCCGCTGCCGAGCCCATCGCGATTGCGGAGGCGGCGATAGATCGCGGCAACCAGCCAGAGTGATCCGAAGCCGAGAATGCTCCCCAGCGCGTGATCCAGCACGGCGTCGGTTTGCGCCAGCAGCGTCCAGCCCAGCCCCGCGAGCAGCAAGGTGAGGGTGAGTTCGTCGGGCAGGATGAAATGTTCGAAGTCGATCCAGGCCAGCGTCAGCAGCCACCAGCCGAGGGCGCAGCCGCCCCAGAGCTGGGCGGGCTCGTCATGTGTGACGAGGCAAAGTGCTGCGATGGTCAGCGCGGCGAGTTCGATTGCCAGATGGAACGGCGCGATTGCGGCCTTGCAATGCCGACAGCGTCCGCGCGCGAGGCAGAAACTCAGCATCGGGATCAGGTCGCGCGGGCCGAGCGTCTTGCCGCAGCTGGTGCAGGATGAGCGACTGAGCAGGAACGGCCGACCGGCAGGCAGCCGTTCGATCACCACGCCGAGGAAGCTGCCGACAAACGGGGCGATCGCCAGACAGAGCAGGTTGGGAATCTGAATCGCGGCACCCCTTCTGCCTTGCTGGCTTTGGTATGAGCGGCCATATTGGTTATCGCAATCATCAAGATCAATGTGCAGAAACGGGAGGCAAAGGCAGGTCGGATGGATACGGCCAGTCTGAACGCAACATCATTGCCGGACGATCCGGGCAGCTATCTTCGCGCGCAAGGCCTGCTGGACGCCCGCGGGCTGGATCGGGCGCGCAGGGTGGCCGAGGAGAACGGGCAGAGTCTGGCCGTGGTGCTGGTGCAGCTTGGCCTGATCGGTGAGCGCGATCTGGCCAATGCCTATGCGGCCATGCTCGGCCTGCCCATCGCCGCTGCCGCCGATTATCCCGAGACGCCAGTGCTGGCCGACCGGCTGGGCGTGAAATTCCTGCGCAATGCGCGTGCTATCCCGCTTTCGATCGAGGCGGGGCATCTGCGGCTGGCGATGGCGGAACCGCAGGACGGATTCACCGCCGCCGCCATCGCGGCTGCCTCGGGATTGACGGTCGCGCGGGTGGTGGCGGTGCCGGTGGAACTCGATGCGGCGCTGGCGCGGCTCTACAGCGAGGCACCCCCGGCGCCGTTCGACGCTGCACCGGCCGAGGATCTGTTCGAGGCCGATGCGCAGCGCCTGAAGGATATGGCGAGCGAGGCTCCGGTGATCCGGCTGGTGAATCAGTTGCTTGCGCGCGCTGTCGAGACCCAGGCGTCGGACATCCATATCGAGCCGTTCGAAGACCGTTTGCGCATCCGCTTTCGCTATGACGGCGTGCTGCACGAGGCCGAGGCCCCGCCATCTGGCATGGCGGCGGCGATCACCAGCCGGGTGAAGATCATGGCGCATCTCGATATCGCCGAGCGCCGACTGCCGCAGGATGGCCGCATGCGTGTGAAGGTTAGCGGCAAGGACTTTGATTTGCGCGTGTCGGTTTTGCCGACGGTGCACGGCGAAAAAATCGTGCTGCGCGTTTTGGACAAATCCAATTTGTCCGCCAGCCTCGACAAGCTGGGGCTCGACGAAGGAACCTTCAAGCAATTCAAGGGAGCGATTG
>CAITEF010000319.1 GCA_903891315.1 uncultured Rhodospirillales bacterium
CGCAGCCGCAAGCTGATCGATCAGATGGAGTTGGAGCTCGAAGAACTTGAATCCGCCGCCAGCGAGGATGCTACCGTCGCTGCGGTGGCCAACGGCACCGAGGTGTCGGGCTTCACCCGCCGCAAGCCAGTGCGCGCGCCGTTGCCCACGCATCTGCCGCGTGAGCGCGTGGTGATCGAAGCGCCCTCGGCCTGCCCGTGCTGCGGCGGCAAGCTCGCCAAGCTCGGCGAGGACATCACCGAGACGCTGGATGTGATCCCCCGGCAGTGGAAAGTGGTGCAGACGGTGCGGGAGAAATTCACCTGCCGTTCCTGTGAGGCAATCACCCAGCCACCCGCACCCTTCCACCCGATTGCGCGCGGTCGGGCCGGACCCAACCTGCTGGCGATGATCCTGGATGCCAAGTTCGCCCAGCATCTGCCGCTCAACCGGCAAAGCGAGGTCTATGCTCGCGAAGGCGTTGATCTGGACGTCTCGACCCTGGCCGATTGGGTGGGCGCCTGCACCGCGACATTGGCGCCGCTGGTCACGCTGCTGCGCGCGCATGTGCTGGCCGCCGATCGACTGCATGGCGATGACACCACGGTGCCGGTTCTCGCCAAAGGTAAGACCAACACCGGGCGATTATGGGTCTATGTCCGCGACGACCGCCCATTCGGTGGCCCGGCCCCACCGGCGGCGATCTTGCACTACTCGCCCGACCGCACGGCAGCGCATCCGAACCGACATCTCGCCTTATGGCAGGGCATTCTGCAAGCCGATGCCTATGCCGGATACAGCGATCTCTACGCGCCCAGCCGCAAGCCGGGACCGGTCACTGAGGCGGGGTGCTGGGCGCATGCGCGGCGGAAATTCTTCGAATTGGCCGAACTGACCAAGGCCCCACTGGCGGTCGAGGCGGTGCGGCGGATTGACGCGATCTTTGCCATCGAGCGCTGCATCAACGGCACATCGGCAGAGCAGCGCCTGGCCACGCGGACGGCACAGAGCGCGGCGCTGGTGGGAGAACTCGAAGCCTGGATGCGCCAAACCCGGCTCAAACTCGCGCGCCAGAACGAGGTTGGCCGCGCGATGGACTACATGCTCAAGCGCTGGCCGTCGTTCAGCCGATTCTTGGATGATGGACGGATTTGCCTCAGCAACAATGCCGCCGAGCGGGCGTTGCGCGGGATTGCCGTTGGCCGAAAGGCGTGGCTGTTCGCGGGGTCCGACCAAGGCGGCGAGCGCGCGGCGGCAACCTACAGCCTCATCGCCACCGCCAAGCTCAACGATGTCGACCCGAGAGCGTGGCTGGCCGATGTGCTGGCACGCATTGGCGACCAGCCTGCATCCAGGCTCGGCGAGTTGCTGCCTTGGAATTGGAAACCTGCCGCATGAGAGCACCGACATTATCGGCCAGCGAAAAGGCCACCATCACCGCCACCTGCCAGGCGTTCATCGACAAGACCCTCAAGCCCCGCTTCCTGCCGACGATCACGCCGACGCCGTTCAACTATCCGGTTGATATCCAGGGAAAGTGGCATGGCAGCAAATACCGCTTCCTGCAGCGCTATCGGTCCGGCTTTGATGACAATCGCGGCGACGAATTCGATGCGCCCTTTGTTCGGCTCGACTGGATCGGGCCAGACCGCTTCGATGTCCAATGGCACCGCCATACCGGACAGTGGTTCCGCGTTCACCAGAACTTGTCGATGAAAGCCGCTCTCGCCGCCATCATCAGCAATGGGCTCCTACACCCTCATAGACCTCCATGGCCTTCGCCGGACGGATACTTAGATACTGGCTTATTTTGAAGTTGCTCTGGTTTCCAGCCCGTCATGCTCCAAAACGAGGGCGAAATGAAGGTTCGATCGCCGCGTTCATTGAGGCAGATGATGACGTCTTTGGAGTTTTCGGTCAGCAGACGATAATTGGCATCATCAGCCTCTTTTCGGAGTGCTTGTCGCCAAATAATCCAGCAGATGATCGGACTTCCGATAAATATCGTAGATAAAAATAAAAGATCGTAAATAGTTCTTTGTCGCCAATTTGACAATGATTCATCTTTGGAAAATGATACGCCAAGTTGCAAATGATATTCTGGAATTTTGTGAGTC
>CAITEF010000320.1 GCA_903891315.1 uncultured Rhodospirillales bacterium
AGCTTGGCGAGCAGCTTGCCAGCGCCTTCATTGACGGCCGTGTGATCACGGATCATCAGCTCGGCGAAGGTCTTCACTTCCGGGTTCTTCGTCTTCGACAGCGCGATCTTGGCGTATTCGATGTCGATCACGTCGGCGGTGTAGGCCGAATGGGCGATTTCGAGGTCGTTCAGGCCTTGCTGTGCCTGGGCGGCGCCGGACAAAGCGAAGATGGCAAAACCGGCGAGCAGAGTGGATTTCAGCTTGGTCATGCGAGGCACTCCCTGGAGTAGATCGAGACCTTATCGCGGTCTCAGCACGGTAGAATTACCGCCTCCGTCCAGATGAGCCTTGACGATTTTTGGGGCAACAGCCCGATAACACTCCTGGACTGACGGCAAAATATCCGAGACGTATTGCAAATTTTTGCGTCAATTCGGACGTGATGCTGCGCCAGATCTCTTGTTATGTTTGCGCAGCACCCTCCTGGTTGGGACGCAGTGCAACAAAAGGGGCTGATATGACCGATGTACTGAGCGACATTCTCGACACCGTGCATCTCGCGGGCACTTTGTATTTTCGCACCGATTTTTCGGCACCGTGGGCGATCCAGGTGCCCGAGCACAAACAGGCAGCGCGGTTTCATCTTGTGGTGCAGGGCCGCTGCACCGTTGGCTTCTCAAACGGGCAGACGGTGGAGTTGCAGCCGGGCGATATGATCCTCATCCCCAAGGGCCGCGCCCATATCCTGGCCGACAGCGCGGGCAGGCACGCAGCCCCTTTGGAGAAGGTCATTCAAGAGTCCGGCTATCAGGGCCAGGGCGTGTTCGTCCTGGGGGAAGGTGACCCGGATGCGGCCACACAGATGGTTTGCGGGCATTTCTCGTTTCGCGATGGTGCGGATCATCCGCTGTTGCGGGCATTGCCGGATTTTCTGCTGACCTCGGCGGCGACGCGCGCACGGCATCCGCTGCTCGACGAAATGCTGCGGCTGATCGTGCGCAAGAGTTTCGCCGATGACTATGGAACCGTCTCGGCGGTGATCCGGCTGTCGGAGATCGTGTTCATCGAATTGCTCAATATCGAGATCGGGCAGAGCCCGGAACTGGGCAGGATCAGTGCGGCGATCCGTGACAAGCAGATCGGTCGCGCGCTGTCGCTGATCCATGGCGAGCCGGGTCGGGCCTGGTCGGTGGAGATTTTGGCCAGCGAGGTCGGCATGTCGCGCAGCCGGTTTGCCGAGCGCTTCCGGGAACTCGTGGACCAATCGCCGATGTCGTATTTGTCGGAATGGCGGTTGCAGAAGGCTTTGGCGCTGTTGAGCCAATCGAGTTGGAGCGTGCAGGAAATCGCCAATCGGACGGGCTATCAGTCGCCCGCTGCCTTTTCCCGCGCCTTCACCGAAGCGTTCGGCGCGCCGCCGAGCCGCTTCCGGCAGTCGCGTCAATGAAGGAATTATACGATTATTAAACGTGTAAATGCGTAGGTTTTTCGTGCCTGTCGTGCATTTATAGCAAATTAAATCGTGATTTATCTCTGGACTCCCGATTGTGATTCGTTGAATTATCATTCAACGCATTTTCATCGGAGTCTTCCCGTGTCGGCATTCCGCCTCCCTGATCAGATCGCCGCAGATTGGGACGATCTCGATGTCGCCGCCCGCCTGACATCTCTGCGTCGGGCCGTCCCTGGCCGTCTGGTGTTCACCACCAGTTTCGGCGCGGAAGATCAGGCGCTGACCCACCTTATCGCCGAGGCTGGACTCGATATCGAACTCGCCACGCTGGACACCGGGCGGATGTTTCCCGAGACCTATGATGTATGGGTGGAGACCGAGGCGCGTTATGGGCTGAAGGTGCGCGCCTTCCTGCCGGAGCGCGGCAAGCTGGCCGACTATGTCGATCAGAACGGCATCAATGGCTTCCGGCATTCGGTCGACGCCCGCAAAGCCTGTTGCGGTGTGCGCAAGGTCGAGCCGCTGCGCCGGGCGCTGGCGGGGGCGACCGGATGGATCACCGGGCTGCGCGCCGATCAATCCGACGCGCGCAATTCGGTGCCTTGGCTGGTATATGATGACGGCTTCGGCATCCTGAAGGCGAACCCGCTGCGCGATTGGAGCCGGGATCGCGTCTCCGCATTCCTCGCCGCCCATGACGTACCGCAGAACGTGCTGCATGCGCAGGGTTTCGTCTCCATCGGCTGTGCGCCCTGCACGCGGGCCATCGCGCCCGGTGAGCCGGAGCGGGCTGGGCGTTGGTGGTGGGAAGAGAGTTCGAAGGAGTGCGGCCTGCATGTCGGGCCGGACGGGCGGCTGGTGCGCGCCCTGCAGGAGCAAAACGCATGAAAATGCTGGGTCATCTTGAACGGCTCGAAGCCGAGAGCATCCATATTATGCGCGAGGTCGTGGCGACCTGCGACAATCCGGTGATGCTGTATTCCATCGGCAAGGACAGCTCGGTGCTGCTGCATCTGGCGCTGAAGGCGTTCTATCCCGCCCCCCTGCCCTTCCCGCTGCTGCACATGGACACCACCTGGAAGTTCCGCGAGATGATCGAATTCCGCGACCGCAAGGCGGCGGAACTCGGGGTCGAGTTGATTGTGCATATCAATCACGACGGCGTGGCGGCGGGGATCAACCCGTTTGATTCCGGATCGCGCGTGCACACCGATGTGATGAAGACGCAGGGTCTGCGGCAGGCGCTGGACAAATACGGCTTTGACGCCGCCATCGGTGGCGCGCGGCGTGACGAGGAGAAATCCCGCGCCAAGGAGCGTGTGTTCTCGCTGCGCACCGCCGAGCATCGCTGGGACCCGAAAAGCCAGCGGCCGGAGCCGTGGCGTCGGTTCAACACCCGCAAGCATCAGGGCGAGAGCTTCCGCGTCTTCCCGCTGTCCAATTGGACCGAGCAGGATGTGTGGGACTACATCGCCCGCGAGGGGATTGAGGTGGTGCCGTTGTATTTCGCAGCCCCACGCCCGGTGGTGCAGCGTGGCGGCACCTGGATCATGCGCGATGATGATCGGATGGCACTCCAGCCCGGCGAGACGCTGGAGACCCGCATGGTCCGCTTCCGCACCCTCGGCTGCTACCCGCTCACCGGGGCGGTCGAGAGCGATGCCACCACGCTGGACGCCATCATACGCGAGATGCGCGACGCGCATGTTTCCGAGCGCCAGGGTCGTCTGATCGACCATGACGGTTCGGGCTCGATGGAACAGAAGAAGCAGGAAGGGTATTTCTGATGCAACCGGATCTTCTTGAGCGCCCGCGGGTGGAAACCGACGCCAACACGCGCGTTCAGCCCGTCAATCGCCCGTCCTCGCTGCTGCGTTTCCTCACCTGCGGATCGGTGGACGACGGCAAATCGACGCTGATCGGCCGCATGCTCGCCGATGCCGGGCTGGTGCCGAGCGATCAGATCGAGGCGCTGGAAAAGGATAGCAAGCGCTACGGCACCACTGGTGATGGCGTGGATTACGCGCTGCTGGTCGACGGTCTGGCGGCCGAGCGCGAGCAGGGCATCACGATTGACGTCGCCTATCGCTATTTCGCCACCGCCAAGCGGGCCTTCATCGTCGCCGACACGCCGGGCCATCAGCAATACACCCGCAACATGGCGACGGGGGCGGCGGGTGCCGATCTGGCGGTGATTCTGGTGGATGCGCGCAAGGGCATTCTGCCGCAGACCCGCAGGCATAGCTTCATCGCAGGCATGCTGCGGGTGCGGCATCTGGTGCTGGCGGTGAACAAGATGGACCTCGCAGGCTTC
>CAITEF010000321.1 GCA_903891315.1 uncultured Rhodospirillales bacterium
AGGATCGAACCATGGCATTCCTTTTGCCTTCGCTTCGGCGCGCGGCGATTGTTGCGGCATTGCTGCTTCCGGCATTTGTAACACCCGCCTTTGCGGATTGCTCCGGCGCGGGCAATCTCGGGCCTGCGGGAACAACGCTCGGACAGGGCTGGTCCCTGGCGCCTTGCCCGTCAACCAGCCTGCCGAGTGCGGCAGGCGCGGTGGGCAGTATCGGTTCGCGCGCGGGAAGTCTCGCAGGGGCAGCGCAGGGCCTCGGCGCTGCGGCAACCTTGCTACAAGGGCTATCCGCATTGTCCAGCTTGCAGGGCGGATCATCTGGTGGCTCCTATGGCGGCTCGTCCAGCGGTGCATCCTCCGACCCGAGCAGCTTGAACGCCCTTACCCCGGTCCCGTCGAGCAACGACTTCAAGCCGATCGAGATCGACCTCGCCAGCCTGACCGTCCCGGGTGGCGACGCCCTGCCGCTCTCGCCCAACGCCGGCGACCAGCAAATGGCACAGCGATGCCAGCAATTGCAGGATGCCGGGAGTATCGATGCGATTTCCTGTTGGGGCGGGCTGGCCGCATCCACACACAATCCGCAAACGGCCGATATGGCCAAAGCGCGGGCCAGCGCACTCAACGCCAATCAGGGCTGGGCGCAAGTGCCACAATCAACAGCCTGTCCCTACGGCAATCTCGATTCGGCCACCGGGCTGGCGGGCGCGAACTGCCTGACCAACCGTCTCAGCCCCGCACAATGCCGGGCAGCGGGCGGGGTAATGAGTGGCGGGGTGAATTGTTCCTATCCCACCAATCCAGTCGACTCGTCGACCTATGTCGCCGGTGTTCAGACCGGCCTGCAACCGCAATTGGTGCTGCGCGACATGCTGGTTGAGTACGCCGAAAGTGCGGAACACTGCGAAACCGAACAATCGAAGTCGAGGGCCTGCAAACGCGCGACCCCCTTCACCCAGTCTCGCCTACAGCGCATGCTCGCCACGTTGGATGCAGCCGGGAGGGCTGGTCTGCAGCAGGCGGTGGATGATGGGATGCGTCAGATCGATCAGGCGGTCGCGCAGGGCAAGAACTCCGACGATGTCGCCTCCCAAGCTGCGGCGAATTACCTCCTCACCGCGCCGCCTCAGGTCAGATACGACGACTACGGCAAAATTGTCGGGATGGCACCGCCGATTGGCTCGCAGGCCGCACCAGGAAACACGGCGGGGAATACGCCAGGGAATACACCGGGAGGTCTGTCTGCGGGCATGTCATGGGGCGCCGCCGCGCCGCAAGCCGCCCAGGGTGCGCCGCAATCCTCTCCTCCACCGGGAACTGCCGCCGGCCCGGCGCAAATTGCAGCAGCCAAAGACCCGACGGCTGACAATTCCGCACCGAACCGCCCTATCGGAGGCGTTTGCGATTTCGGCGGGTGTCTGGGCCTGGGCGAGCTAGCACGCGCGGACGTTCGGTCCTTCACCGAGCACGCCCGCGCCTCCAGCGTATTAATCAACAGCGATGCAAGCGAAGAGGAGTATTCGGAACATCTGAAAGAAATTAAAGAATTATTGAAGCAGAAAAAATCCGTGCGGATCGTGTTGCGCTTCAGCGACAACACAAAACAATCTGTTAATCTGAAGCGCATTGCAAATGATCTTCCCGGTTTGATCAAACCACCCGAGCCGGAATGGCGATTGTCCGATGAGTATTGGCTGCATATCGATCCACTCTGAACCATCCTGATCCGGAATATTCTCGGCACAGCGCTGCGACTGGTCACCGGAGATTGCGTCAGAGTCTGTCTCTGAACGAGTTCCGAATGGTCAGATGGTGCGGATTTCCGAGCACCGGAGCGCAGGAATTCCGTGCCAGATGGCCGTTACGGGCGCGTTCAGAGACAGACTCTCAGGGACAGACCCTCCGAGGCCCGCTCTCAGGTCATCGGAACCTTGCCCAGCAACGCACTCGCCTGGTTGCTGATGGCGCTTCCGGGCGACAATTGCGCTGCGGCCATCAGGTGAAGCCGCTGCAAACGGCGGCTGGCGAGTATCTTCACCCGGTCGCTTTCCGCTCGCCCAGCCTTCCCGAGTGCCGCCGCAAGCACGAAATGCGTCTGATCGTCGCCGGGGGACAGATCGACGCTCTGCCGCAGCGTTTGCAACGCCGTTGTGGCGTCGCCCGCCTGAAGCTGCGCCAGCCCGCTGGCACCAAGCGCCCGGCCACGCTGCCGCGCCTCGTTGGACGCATGCCGACCGGCACGCTCAAAGCGCGGCACTTCCTGACCGATCGCGGCAATCGCCTCCGTCAGCCTCTGCCGTCCGACATCGTTCAACGTCATCCCCTCGCCGCGCAGCCGCGACCGGTCATCGACCCCGGCCGCCCACCCAAAAAATCCCTGGCTCTCGGATTTCGTAAAAACAAATTGCCCCCAGACCGATGAAAACAGCGATTCAACCCTGGATCCGTTGATGACGCTGTGGTGGTCGCCCATCAGAAAGGATGGCTGGTCGAGCAGATAATCACGCGGCTTGAGCACCAAGCTTCCCATCAGCAGGCGCCACCACAATTCGGTCTGCCCGATCTGCTCCGTCACGCTTAATTTAATCTCAGCACGCCAACTGGATCTTTGATCATCCTGGCGCAGATTCAGATCATCACCAATCCGAGCTCGTTTCATGACCACATGGATTTGGTTTCCGATACTCAATGGGAAACATTTTCCGGATGCCGATTCGATCTCGAGAATCTTTTCAAAGTTACCTCCATTCGAGATTCCTCCACCCTTAATGTATCCATCCACTGAATTATCGAGCATTATTGCCGGACGAAACTCTATTATAGAAAATACATCACAAAAACTTATATACAGCCCCGAATTATCAATACCACCCGAACGAGTTATCCACGAAAAATTTGTTCCGTAACCGTGTCCGAAATCTTTATACCGCTGAACTGTAATGATATCCCGGTCCTCCCAAGCCGCCGTTCTTTCAGCAATCACCTCAATGCCGTTCTCTGGCGGCGTGCCGAAAACCGGGTCGGTCGCCAGTCGTTGGCGCACCGGTTCGGGAACCGACAGCCAGGCCTGGTCCAGGGTCGGCACGTTGCGCAGGGTCAAATGGCCACCCATGCCACCACCACCACCACCGCCGCCGGCACAACTGGTCAATCCGATCAACGCCGGCAGCGCCAGCACTGAGCGTCGCTTCATGCCCGTCCTCCCTGATGTCCGACAGCCCGAATATTTGCTCTGCCGGGAGATAGTGCCGGAATGATCGTCCGGATCGGAAGAAAAAAATGACTCAGTTTTGCCCCGGGGGTGGCTGCGGTTTAGGGTGGGCTCGGGTAGGGCGGACGAGGCGGAGCCGTTATCCGCCATTGGTGATGCCGCCAAGAGACGGCGGATGATACTTCGCTCTTCCGCCCTACACCGGCTGAGACGACCAAAATAGAACAGCGTAGGGTGCGATCCCGAAGGAATCGCGCCAAACACGCCAAATCCTTGGTGCGATTCCTTCGGGATCGCACCCTACGGGGTTGAGGTGGCCGTTAATAGGTTTTCTTTCTTGCGGCCAGCCATTTTTTGTGATGTAAGATGGCCGATGCAGCAAACCCACACCCTTCCCGAAA